>CADCPL010000050.1 GCA_902803305.1 uncultured Lachnospiraceae bacterium | reverse complement strand
TGTCCCGCAAAAGAAAAGGCGATATCGATGGAGCCTGCGGAGCTTACCGAGGACAACAGAAAAGAATGGGATTACTCGCTTACGATCTCGAAGAAGACCGAAGCATACAATAAATACACGATCAAGGGAAGTCAGTTTGAACAGCCGCTTCTTGAATTCTCCGCTGCGTGTGCGGGATGCGGAGAGACTCCGTATGCGAAGCTCATGACTCAGCTGTTCGGCGACAGGGTATACTGGGCTAACGGAACAGGCTGCTCGCAGGCATGGGGAGCCACATATCCGGGTATTCCATATACGGTCAATGAGCGCGGTTTCGGACCGGCATGGACCAATTCTCTGTTTGAGAACAATGCGGAACTGATGCTCGGAATGTACCTGTCCGTTACACAGCACAGAGACCTGCAGAAGGATAATGTTACAAAACTTCTTGAAGCATCGTCCGATGATAAGGTAAAGGAAGCATGCCGAAAGTTCCTTGACGCGTTTGATGATTTTGATCTGTCGAGACAGTATGCGGATGAACTTGTCAGCGTGCTTGAAGAAACGAAAGACAGTGCAAACAATGAGCTCATCTCAGCGATACTTGAGCGCAGGGATGATCTTGCGAGAAAATCATTCTGGATGTACGGCGGCGACGGCTGGGCATATGATATAGGCTTTGGCGGTCTTGATCATGTCATAGCATCAGGTGCCAACATCAACACGCTCGTTATAGATACCGAAGTATATTCGAACACCGGAGGACAGAGCTCAAAGGCTACACAGATAGGAGCCGTGGCTCAATTCGCATCTTCCGGAAAGAAGACAAAGAAGAAGGATCTCGGCGCGATCTTCATGACGTACGGAAACGTGTATGTTGCATCCGTTTCAATGGGAGCCAATCCCAATCAGCTCATCAAGGTGCTGAAGGAAGCGGAAGAATACGACGGACCTTCGATCATAGTTGCATATACGCCGTGTATTACCCACGGTATCAAGGCCGGAATGGGCAGCGCGCAGCAGGAGATGAAGCGTGCCGTTGAAAGCGGATACTGGACACTGTACCACTATGATCCGCGACTTGAAAATCCGCTTGTTGTAGACTGCAAAGAACCGACTCTTGATTATGAGGAATTCCTTGCCGGAGAGACGAGGTATTCATCGCTCAAAAAGACGTTCCCCGATAATGCGCAGGAACTGTTCGCACTGGGAGCGAAAGATTCAAGAGAGCGTTTTGAAAGATACAAGGCAATGGAAAAAAGGTGAACTACTCTGTTCGGAAAACCGATGCCGCTTAAGTCCCTGGCTGACAAGTAAAGACTTTATACATTGTATGGAGGACGGATAAACAGATGGAAAAATGGAAAGCGTGGAAGATCGCAGCATTTACTGCGATCTGTATATGTCTGAACTTAGTCGGAAAACTGATCACGACGGGTCTGGGACTTCCGCTTTGGGCTGATTCGTTCGGAACGGCTCTGTCAGCCTGCATAGGCGGTCCGGTATGCGGAGCCCTGGTAGGACTGACCGCGAACGTGGCATACTGCGTGATCAGCCAGTTGTCGGCAATATATGCGCTTACAAGCATCGCACTTGGTGTGATCGTCGGCATAGCGGCACGCAAAAACTGGTTTGACAGCTTTTACGGTTTCATGAAGACGGCATCGCTTGCTGTTTTTATATCTCTTGCGGTTTCCGTTCCGATAAATTTCATTTTCAGTAAGGGATATACGGGTAACAAATGGGGAGATGCGCTCATCAGTTACCTGATCGATAAGGAGTGTCCGTTCGCCGTCAGCAGTGTTCTCGGTCAGTTGTCGATCGAATTTGCGGATAAGATGATCACTATACTGGCTGTTTATCTTGTGCTGCTCATAAGAAGATACAGGAAAAATCGCAGGAATGATGATGCGGTTCTCGACAATACAGTCGGCCTTACATCTATTCTGATGTTATCCATAGTTTTGTCGGTAGTCGCGCCGTTAGATGTACAGGCGGCAGAGACCGGGGAATCGATAGATTACAACGATTATGTACAGAGCGTTTACAGCAGCAACAACGGTCTTCCGTGCGGTGAAGCCAATGACATAGCGCAGACCAACGACGGTGTTCTCTGGATAGGTACCTATGCCGGGTTGTACCGTTATAACGGAAGAGAGTTCCGCTGGATCGATGATTACGAATCCGTCAAGAACGTAAACTGCCTTTACGTTGACGGGGAAGGACGTATGTGGATCGGAACGAACGATAACGGACTTTCGATCGTGATCCGTGAGAAGGTTGTCAACGTGCTCGATCAGGAGAATGGGCTTCCCTCCAATTCGGTAAGATGTATCATATGCGCGACGGACGGTTATTACTATGTCGGAACGACGGGCAGCATGCAGGCACTGGTCATGAACAACGGACTCAAGGCTGCTGAAACGATTGATGAGATCAACTATGCCGACAGCATAACAGCCGATGAGTCGGGCCACGTTGCGACAGTTGCTTCCGACGGACGACTGTTCCTGCTTAGTGGCGGTAAGATCCTCGCCACCGATCAGCTTCCGGACGAGAAGGAAGTTTACAACTGCTGTGCTTTTTCTCCGGACGGAACACTGATGGTCGGAACATCCACCGATCACATATACTGCTATGACATTTCATCGGACAATTTCAAGAAAAAGAACATCATCACCTGTGAGGATGTTGCGAGCATAAACAATCTGAATTATCTGCCTGACGGTACGCTCTTTATATCTACCGACAGCGGCATATCATATATAGACAACGGAAAATATCACAAACTCAATACGAATGATTTTAACAACTCCATCGACAATATGCTCTATGATTACCAGGGAAATCTGTGGTTCACGTCATCAAGACTCGGACTGCTCCGACTTGCCAAGTCCCCGTTCAAGGATGTATACGGTGCGATCGGGATGGAGAGGCGTGTCGTAAATGCGATCGTCAGCTGGCAGGACAACTACTATATCGGAACGGACAAAGGTCTTGATGTAGTGGACAAGGCATGCAGAAAACAGATAAACAATGATCTTACGGCCGAACTTGACGGTAAGCGTATACGCTGTATGTATGTGGATGCAGATGATCACCTGTGGGTATGCACATACGGAAGCGGACTTATGGAATATGCGCCGGACGGAGAGTCCTGGTCATACAATGCCGACAGCGGAAGCTTCGGAAACAGGGCCCGTCTTGTTACCGGTCTTTCCGACGGAACGATCTTTGCGGCAGGCGATACAGGTATCAGTTATATCCGAGATCATAAGATAGAAAAAACGATCCGTAACGAGGACGGTCTGATCAACTCCATGATACTGACAGCCACCGAGCAAAGCGATGGAACGATACTTGCGGGAACCGACGGCGACGGTATTGCGGTACTTAAGGACGGAAAAGTCGAGAAGATGCTCACAAGGGATGACGGGCTGTCGAGCGGTGTCATACTGCGTACGATTAAGGATCCGAAATCGGAGGGAGTGTTCATCGTAACAAGTAACAGCCTCTGTTATCTGGATACGGACGGTAAGATACGCGTGTTTGAAGAATTCCCGTATTTCAATAACTATGATATATGGGTAAAGGATGAAGATACGCTGTTTGTCATGTCAAGTGCCGGGATATATGTTGTGGAGCGTGACGAGCTTGTTGCAGGCGGTGAGATCGCGTGGGAGCTGCTTGATGCCAGAAGAGGACTCGGAACTTCGCTTACCGCTAATTCATGGAACTATTACGACGGAAACGGAGAATTGTTCCTTCCGTGTGATACGGGCGTTTATATAATCGATGTCGAAAAATACAACACCGATGTCAGGTCCTACAGAATGCAGCTTGCTTCCGTGAAAATGGACGGTGTCAATCAGCCGATCGCAAGAAAGGGAGCCATAACGGTCGGACAGGGTATAAGCCGTGTGGAACTTTTCCCCGAGATACTCAACTACACCATTCAGGATCCCAATGTCGGATATTTCCTTGAGGGTTATGACAGCCAGTGGACGATAGTTCCACAGAACAATCTGAACAACATCATATATGTCAATCTGCCTTCGGGTGATTATACGTTCCATCTGGCTATCTTTGACAGTGCGGGAGAAAAAGTCATCGAGGAGCGCAAGTTCGAGTTCGTTAAGGAAGGCGAATTCTATGAACAGCGTTACTTCAAGACATATATGATCATACTTCTGATGCTGTTCATCATGTGGTTCACATGGATCATTGTACAGAGACAGCTTAACAAACAGCAGATCAAACTGAACATGGCAAATGAAACGGTCATGGCCATAGCAAACGCAGTCGATGCCAAGGACGTGCGTACTCACCAGCACAGTATGCGTGTTGCGGAGTATTCCGCGCTGATCGCAAGAGAGATGAAATGCTTTAAATGGTGGCGTCGTAACAGGGATATTTCCAATCTGAAAAAGGCTGCACAGATGCATGACATCGGTAAGATCGCGATCCCCGACAGCGTGCTCAACAAGGTCGGACGTCTTACCGACGATGAATATGCCAAGATGAAATCCCATGTTGAGAGCGGTGCCGAGATACTGAAGGATTTTACACTTGTGGAGAATGTTGTAGACGGAACGAGATATCACCATGAGCGCTATGACGGACGCGGATATCCCGACGGCCTTAAAGGAGAAGAGATCCCGCTCTTCGGAAGGATAATAAGCGTTGCGGATACATTTGATGCAATGACATCGAACCGCGTGTACAGGAATCAGATGGACACCGACTATGTCATGAATGAGATGAAGCGCGGACGGGGTAC
>CADCPL010000049.1 GCA_902803305.1 uncultured Lachnospiraceae bacterium | reverse complement strand
GTTTGAGATCATAAACAGGAGATACGGGTATGGATGAAAAGATGACAATGGAAGAGATCCTGAAGCTTGTCGAAGAAAAGCAGTATATCCGTGTGAGACACGAGATCGTCGAATGGAATGAAGCCGATATCGCTGCGTTTCTCGAAGAACTACCTCATGAGGAACAGATCAAGATCTTCCGTATACTTCCCAAGGGCATAGCAGCGGACGTGTTTGCTTTTCTCCCCGTGGAGATTGAGCAGGAGATCATCACGACTCTTACCGACCGGGAGGCAGCGAATATCATCAATAACCTGATGGCGGATGATGCTGCGGACCTTATGGAAGAGATGCCGGCAGGTCTTGTCAAGAAGCTTCTTGCCAATGCTGATCCCGAGGCAAGGCGCGATATCAATCATCTTCTGCGTTATCCCGAGGATTCCGCCGGAAGTCTGATGACGGTGGAGTTTGTAGACCTCAAGGAAAACCTGACCGTTCAGGAATGCATAGACAGGATCCGTACCACAGGCGTGGACAAGGAAACGATAGACACATGTTACGTGCTCGATCTCGGAAGACATCTCATAGGCACGGTTTCGCTTCGTGATCTGCTCCTCAATCAGCCGGATACTCACGTTGTCGAATTCATGAATGAGAATGTCATCGCGACCAATACGATGACCGACCAGGAAGAAGTAGCAAGACTGTTCCAGAAATACGACCTTACGACCATGCCGGTCGTGGATAATGAAGGAAGACTTGTCGGTATCATCACCATCGATGACGTTGTCGATATCCTGCAGGAAGAGGTAACGGAGGATATCGAAAAGATGGCAGCTATCCTGCCGACGGACAAACCGTACATGAAGATGGGTACGCTCGAGACGTGGAAGAAGCGTATTCCCTGGCTCCTGCTCCTCATGATAAGTGCAACCGTCACCGGTAAGATAATAACGCATTACGAGCAGGCTCTGGGAGCATATGTCGTACTCACCAGCTTTATCCCGATGCTGATGGATACGGGCGGAAATGCCGGAGGACAGGCAAGTGTTACGATCATCCGTGGACTTTCGCTTGATGAGATCGAATGGTCGGATCTGTTTAAAGTCATATGGAAGGAGATAAGGGTTGCCGTGGTATGCGGCGCGACTCTTGCGGTAGCGGGATTTGCCAAGATCATGATACTTGACAATGTGCCCGTCATCGTTGCGCTTGTTGTATGCCTGACACTCATCGTTACGGTTTTCTTTGCAAAGATAGTCGGCTGTACACTGCCCATGGTCGCACAGAAGATCGGGTTCGATCCCGCAGTTATGGCGTCGCCTTTTATCACGACGATCGTGGATGCGTTGTCGCTGCTGATCTACTTCCAGTTTGCAACGCGTATTCTTGGCATATAATTGTATATTAGACAGCTCGGTCGGACGCACGAATTTTTCAGCTCGTCATCCGTGACGCATTTACTCTTTGGATTCCCGGGTAGGAATCGAGAAGCAGCACTGGATGACTCGTGAAAAATTGTCGCCGACCTCACTGAATAAGGGTTTCAATAAGGAAAAATATGAAGGAAAAACGAGAAGACATAAGAAATATCGCGATCATCGCACACGTTGATCACGGCAAGACAACGCTTGTTGATGAGCTTCTGAAGCAGAGCGGTGTTTTCAGAGAAAATCAGGAAGTTGCGGAGCGCGTGATGGACTCCAACGATATCGAGCGCGAGAGAGGCATCACGATATTGTCGAAGAATACGGCGGTCTCGTACAAGAACGTCAAGATCAACATCGTTGATACACCCGGACACGCCGATTTCGGCGGAGAGGTTGAGCGTGTGCTCAAAATGGTCGACGGTGCGGTCCTTGTCGTCGATGCATTTGAAGGTGTAATGCCGCAGACCAAGTTCGTGCTGAAGAAGGCTATGAGCCTTAAGCTTCCCGTACTCGTGTGCGTGAACAAGGTTGACAGGCCTGAGGCAAGATGCGAGGAAGTCGTTGACGAGGTGCTGGAACTGTTCATGGATCTTGATGCGAGCGATGAACAGCTTGACTGTCCTTTTGTATATGCATCCGCCAAGAACGGAATGAGCGGACTCTCGCCGGATAAGCTCGAGAAGACGATGATCCCGCTGTTTGACGCGATAGTGAATTTCATCCCCGCGCCGGAAGGCGATTTTGATGCGGGTACACAGGTGCTCATCAGCACGATAGATTACAACGAATACGTCGGAAGGATCGGTGTGGGCAAGGTAAGTAACGGCTCCATCAGGATCAATCAGGACGTTGCGATAGTCAACCATCATGAACCCGATAAGCTCAGCCGCGTAAAAGTCAGCGCGTTGTATGAATATGACGGCCTGAATAAAGTCAACGTCAAGGAAGCTACGGTCGGATCGATCGTCGCTGTATCGGGCATATCCGATATCCACATCGGAGACACCATATGCGATCCCGATCATATCGAGCCGATACCCTTCCAGAAGATATCCGAGCCGACGATATCGATGAACTTTATGGTCAATGATTCGCCGCTTGCAGGTCAGGAAGGAAAGTTTGTAACTTCAAGACATCTTCGCGACAGACTGTTCAGGGAACTCAACACCGATGTATCTCTTCGTGTTGAAGAGACGGAATCCACGGATTCCTTCAAGGTGTCGGGAAGAGGAGAACTTCATCTGTCGGTACTCATAGAGAACATGCGCCGTGAAGGGTATGAGTTTGCGGTCAGCAAAGCCGAGGTGCTCTACAGAACCGATTCGAAGGGCCGCAAGTGCGAACCTATGGAGATCGCATATATCGACGTTCCAGAGAGTCTTGCGGGAGCCGTTATAGAAAAGCTCGGCAGCCGTAAGGGTGAACTGCAGAACATGACGCCCATAACAGGCGGCTATCAGAGACTGGAGTTTTCGATCCCGGCAAGAGGACTTATCGGCTATCGTGGTGAGTTCATGACCGATACAAAGGGCGAGGGTATCATCAATACGATATTTGATGAATATGCGCCGTTTAAGGGTGATATAACGTTCAGAAAACAGGGCAGCATCATTGCCTTTGAAACGGGAGAATCGGTAACATACGGCCTGTTCCAGGCGCAGGAGCGCGGAACTCTCTTTATCGGTCCCGGAGAAAAGGTATATGCGGGAATGGTCATCGGCCAGACAGGTAAGACCGAGGACGTGGAGATCAACGTATGTAAGAGTAAGCACCTTACGAACACGAGGGCATCGGGATCCGACGATGCGCTTCGCCTGTCGCCGCCGAGGATACTGTCACTCGAGCAGGCACTTGAATTCATCGATACGGATGAACTGCTGGAGATAACTCCCGAAACGCTGCGCATACGTAAGAAGATACTCGATCCGACGCTTCGAAAGAGGGCGGCGTTCGCTCAGAAGAAAGATCAATAAATTTAAAGACAATTCGTATTCTTTACTGTATAATACTGATGATGGGCAAGTAGCCCGATGATTAGAGGTGAAGGTATGTTTGCAAATATTTTTGGGAATTATCTTGTTAAAAAGAAGTCGATCACGGCAGACGAATTCTTAAGTATCAAGATGCTTCTTGACAGAACGAGAGTCAAGCTTGGCCTCATTGCCGTATCCGAGAAGCTCATGACACCCGAGCAGGCGGAGGAAGTCAACAGGAAGCAGCAACAGCAGGACAGGAAGTTCGGTGATATCGCGATATCACTCGGCTATCTTTCGGACGTTCAGGTTGAAAGGCTTCTTGCTCTTCAGGGCAATGAGTACATGAGATTTTGTCAGTGTGCCGTTGATAAGGAGATACTGACACTGGAACAGATCGAGAGTTCCCTTGAATATTACAAGAAAGAAAACGGATTTACTTTTTCCGATATGGAAGCCATCAAGTCGGGAGACGTTGACAGGATACTGCCGCTGTTTCTGCCGGAGTTGCCTGACGGCCCGATACTTGATCTTATGGCTGTCACATTCAGATGTATCAACAGACTTGCATCGGATGATATCTCACTTAAGAGGGGCTACAAGACATCCAATTACGGAACGGGTGCCGTGGCCATGCAGGAGATAGTCGGGGATTACAAAGTCTGTATGGCATTTTCGGGAGATGATAAAGGAATACTTGCGATAGCGGAGGCTTTTGCGAAGCAGTTCTTCGACGCAGTCGATATCAATGCACTTGATTCGGTAGGTGAGTTCATCAATATATGTGACGGACTTTTCACGACGGAGATGAGCGCAAAAGGAATGGAACTGAACCTGATGCCGCCTGTGCTTTCCAAGGATCCGATAGATATCAACGGATCGCTCGTAGTAGTGGTTCCGATATTCATCAATCAGCAGCCGCTTGACTGGATAGTCAGTCTCGGCTAGTCGCAGATCAAAGAGGAGTCTTAATAAACGGAGGTTATGAAAAATGTCGGTTTTTAAAGGAGCAGCCGTAGCAATATGTACACCTTTTCTTGCAAACGGTGAGGTTGATTACGATAAGTTCAGAGAGCAGATCGAGTACCAGATCGAGAACGGTACCGATGCCATAGTAGTGTGCGGAACAACGGGTGAGGCTTCATGTCTTTCTCACGAAGAGCACCTTGAGTGCATCAGATTTTGTACGGAGGTTGTTGATCACAGGATACCGGTCATCGCAGGTACCGGCTCCAATTGTACGGAAACAGCCATTTACCTGTCTCAGGAGGCGGAAAAGTACGGAGTGGATGCACTTCTTGTAGTTACGCCTTATTACAACAAGTCAACACAGAAGGGTCTGATCGAACACTTTACGATGGTGGCAAACAGTGTGAAGCTTCCGATCATCCTCTACAATGTTCCCGGAAGAACGGGATGCAATATCATGCCGGCTACAGCGGCAACTCTTGTTGAAACGGTAGATAACATCGTCGGTATCAAGGAAGCAAGCGGTAACATCTCACAGATCGCAAAGCTCATGAGCCTGTGCGGTGACAAGATCGAACTGTATTCCGGAAATGATGATCAGATAGTACCGATCCTCGCACTTGGAGGTATAGGTGTCATATCGGTGCTTTCAAATGTCGCACCCCGTAAGACACATGACATATGCCAGGCGTTTTTTGATAACGATCCAGCGCTTGCGGCAAAGAGACAGCTTGATGCGATCCCTCTTTGCAATGCTCTTTTCTGTGAGGTCAATCCCATTCCCGTCAAGAAGGCGATGGAACTTCAGGGAAGAGACAGGGGAGTACTTCGCCGTCCGCTTCGCGAGATGGAGCCGGAGAATGCGGAAACTCTTAAGAAGGCGATGGAAGAGTACGGGGTACTGTAATGGTTAAGATGATCATGCACGGCTGTAACGGTCGTATGGGCAGAATGATAGCAGAGATCGCAGCCGGTGATGCAAATATCGAGATAGTTGCAGGAGTTGATATCAACACGGAAAGCAGCGGAGGTTTTCCTGTTGTTGACAGTATAGAAAAAGTAAGTGCAGACGCTGACGTTGTCGTTGATTTCGGACATGCTTCGGCTGTAGACAAGGTTATAGACTGGTGCAGAAAGAAGAAGATCCCGCTCGTGGAATGCACGACCGGTCTTAGCGAGGAAACTCTTTCAAACCTTAAGAAGAGCAGCGAAACGGTTGCGATGTTTAAATCCGCTAACATGTCGCTGGGTATCAACATCATACAGAAGATACTTAAAGAAAATTCGGCAAAGCTGACAGAAGCGGGCTTTGATGTGGAGATAGTCGAGAAGCATCACAGGACCATGCTGGATGCTCCTTCCGGAACGGCACTTGCACTTGCGGATTCTGTTAATGAAGGGCTTGATTCCAGGAAGGATTACGTGTTTGACAGGAGCGGCCGCAGGATGGTGCGTCCCAACACCGAGATCGGTATCTCGGCAGTTCGCGGCGGTACGATCGTCGGAGATCATGACGTGATCTTTGCCGGCACCGATGAGGTAATAACATTCAGCCACTGTGCATATTCCAGAGCAGTCTTCGCAAAGGGTGCGGTCGAGGCGGCCAAGTTCCTTGCGGGTAAAGGCGCCGGAATGTACGATATGAGCGATGTGCTGGAAGGCTGATCATGAGTTTTCGTCCGTGCATCGACATACATAACGGTAAGGTCAAGCAGATAGTAGGATCGACGCTCAACGACGCGGGTGATAGTGCCGTAGAGAACTATGTGTCTGACAGGGATGCGGCATATTTTGCCGGACTTTATAAAGAGTATGACCTGCCGGGCGGTCATGTGATAATCCTGAATTCGAAGGATTCAGAATATTACGGGGCATCAAGATCACAGGCGATATCCGCGCTTCATGCGTATCCCGGCGGCCTTATGATAGGCGGAGGGATCGGTCCCGAAAATGCGCCGGAGTTTCTTGCGGAAGGCGCAAGCCACGTTATAGTGACGAGTTACATTTTCGAAGAAGGCAGGATATCTTACGATAAGATCGAAAAGCTTGTGGCGTCGGTCGGAGCGGACAGGATAGTCATCGATCTTAGCTGTACGTATACGGACGGTGCTTATCACGTGACGACAAACAGATGGCAGACCGTGTCGGATGAAACGGTTGATGAAGCGCTGTTTGACAGGCTTGGCGGATATTGCGACGGATTTCTAGTCCACGCGGTGGATTCGGAAGGAAGATCGTCGGGCGTAGACGGGGATCTGATAAGGATACTTGCAAAAGCAAAACAGGAAGTATGCTATGCAGGAGGGATCTCATCCTATGACGATATAAGACGGATCGTGGATATCGGATCCGGAAAGGTTGATTTTACGGTAGGTTCACGACTTGATATTTTCGGCGGCAGTTTGGGCATAGAGGAGATTATCAGATGTATACGATAATGATCATAGATGACAATGATACCGAGCTTCTCGTAGCAAAAAGAGCGCTTGAGAAACAGTACAAGATCATTGACATCAACAATCCCAAGGCGGCACTTCAGAGACTTGCCAAGTCGACGATAATGCCCGATTTCATATTGCTTGATGTTGCCATGCCCGGAATAAACGGGTTCGATTTTATCATGCGACTCAAGACAAGTGAAAAGACCAAGAACATCCCCGTGATCTTCCTGTCGGGTGATAAAGAGAACACTACGGAGATGGAGGCATACAGACTCGGAGGCGTTGATTTTATCCGTAAGCCTATCATCCCAGACCTTCTGCGCAAGCGTATGGAGCTTCAGGCTGACGTACTTGATTACAAGTCGCAGATGGATAAATACAATAATCAGCTCAAGCAGACCGCGACTATGCAGACAAGGAACGCGATGAACCTTGAGTACTTCATCATCGGTATCATCACGGACCTGATCTCCCAGAAGGATCCCTACACAGGTAAGCACTGTATCTGCGTGTCCAAGTACATGGAGATATTGCTCAAGGAGATGCTGCTGTCGGGTGTTAACTACGGGATAGACCCCAACGATTTTGAACTTATACTTCTCAGTTCAAGACTTCACGATATGGGAAAGATCGGCGTTCCCGATGCCGTTCTCTCCAAGGTTGGTAAGTACACCGACGAAGAATTCGCGCTCATGAAATCGCATACGACGATGGCAGCAAACGCTATCCAGAAATATGCGTACCTTCTTCCCAATAATAAGTTCCTGTACTATTCGTTCCAGATGGCGAAGTACCATCATGAAAGGGTCGACGGTAACGGATATCCCGACAGACTGGCGGGTGCCAATATCCCGATACTTGCAAGGATACTTGCGGTCGCCGATGTTTACGACGGACTTGTTGCGGAGAGAAGCTACAAGAAGGCCAAGACACATGAGGAAGCTTACAATATCATCACACAGGGCGCGGGAGTACAGTTCGATCCGCAGGTCGTAGCGGCCTTCCAGCGTGTGCATAACGATCTGAGAGATGCGACCAAGATGATAGAGATGCAGATACAGCAGAACACGGCAATGTCACAGCAGATCATGAACCAGCAGAGACAACAATGACAGACGATAAAAAAGGAACCGCAATGCGGTTCCTTTTTTATAATCCCTGTTTCTGTTACTTTTCCCTCACATAAATACTAAGGTATATATATAGTTGAAAAGGCACAAGCTTCGGAGATTATAACTTGGTTACGTTAGTGGCCTGAGGACCCTTTTCTCCGTCTACCACATCAAACTCAACTGAAGCGCCCTCGTCGAGAGACTTGAAGCCTTCCATGTTAAGTCCTGAGTAGTGTACGAATACATCCTTGCCTTCTTCGTCACAGATGAATCCGTAACCCTTCTGGTTGTTGAACCATTTAACTGTACCTTTCATTGCAGATACCTCCGAAAATAAAATAGAACATAAAACAACAAGGGAATAGTAGCACAACCACGCACAGTTGTAAATAAAAAGTTTGAAAAATCGTTGTTATAAGAGTATATTATTTTTGAGTAAGTCTGCCATGGATACCGTATGTGATCCATATAAACAGTCAGACGCTGTGAACAGGGAGAAAAAATGAAAAAGATACTGAACTACATTTTTATCGACGGATTATCGGGAATGGCCCTCGGACTGTTCGCGACACTTATCATAGGGACCATAATCAAACAGATAGGTTCGTATATACCCGGATTTGTCGGGTCAAGCCTTATCATGATCGGTCAGATAGCAAGCAGCATAACCGGTGCAGGTATCGGCTGCGGTGTTGCGGTCAAGTTCAAGGAAAAGCCCCTTGTTATCTTTTCGGCCGCAGTGTGCGGAATGATAGGTGCATTTGCAAGCAATATAATTGCAGGCACTGTACTCGTGGAAGGAGTAATTAACTACAAGGGACCGGGCGAACCGCTCGGAGCATATATAGCTGCTCTTGTCGGGATCACGGTCGGAAGACTCGTTGCCGGAAAGACCAAGCTTGATATTCTCGTCACGCCGTCCGTTACGATCCTGTCGGGCGCATTTGCCGGGATCCTTCTCGGACCTCCGATCTCCGGATTCATGACATGGCTCGGAGGCATTGTGAACTGGAGCACGGAGCGCCAGCCTTTTGTGATGGGAATACTCGTATCCGTGATCATGGGAATGGTCCTTACGCTGCCCATCAGCTCGGCAGCACTCGGACTGATACTTAATCTGTCGGGTCTTGCCGCAGGAGCCGCAACGGTAGGCTGCTGCGCTAACATGATAGGATTTGCGGTCGCATCGTTTCGTGAGAACGGATGGGGCGGATTTTTCGCACAGGGTATCGGAACGAGCATGCTTCAGGTTCCGAACATAATGAAAAAACCGATCATATGGCTTCCCGCCATAATAACATCGGCGATACTCGGACCTGTAGGAACTCTTGTATTTGATATGACAAACAATGCCACCGGATCCGGAATGGGAACGAGCGGACTCGTGGGACAGCTTATGACATACCAGGATATGACTGCCGCAGAGTCGCCTGTGATTGTACTGGTAAAGATCATTCTGCTCCATTTCATACTTCCCGCCGCACTTTCTTTCGGTATAAGCGAATTCATGAGAAAGCACGGATGGATCAAGGCAGGAGACATGAAGCTTGATCTGGAATAAATTAAAAGAGAGAAAACCGAAAGAGAAAAAGACGAAAAGAGCGGACACCAAGAGGGCGACCACAGGTTTTACGATGCTCCTGATACCGAATTCATCGGATGCCGCCAAAACGGTCGAGATAAGTTTCGACAGGCTGCTCCAGCTTTTTACGGGTGCAGTGGCTGTTGCCATCATTGTCATAGGACTCCTGTGCTCAATGGTCGTTCACAATCATAAGCTCAAGACATCGCTCGAAGATGCCGAGAGTTCCGTCAGAGAACTCAAATCAAACAATATGCAGCTTGAGAGCACGGTCTCGTCACTTAATGATCAGATCGCGGCCGATAAGGAAGTTTTTTCCAAGATAGAGGACACGATCTCGAAAAAAGAAGAGGAAGAGGCAGAGATCGCTGCGGTTGCGGCCGTACCGGACGAGATACCGATCAGGAACGCAAATGCCATACTGGTCGATGATCCGTACGCCGGAACGGGCGGCGGCGAAACGGGCGGCATCGTTTTTTCAACGGTGGAAGGTGCCGTTGTCGTGGCAGCAGGTGACGGCCTGATCACACACGTTGATTCGGATGACAGCAATCCCTACTACACAAGAGGGATCGTGATCGATCACGAAAACGGCTATGTCACATACTACAGATTAAGCGGTGATGTGACCGCAAAGGAAGGCTACGAAGTGGTAAAGGGTGATGTTCTTGCGATGCTTCCGACAGACGGATTTGTTGCGTTTGAGGTCAAGCAGGACGGAGAGTTCATAGATCCGAGAACACTTCTTAAGGAAAAATAGGCAGACGGAGGTCATATATGTTTTTCAGGGACGATAATAAGGTCAGGGTAAGTCAGACATCCATTTCAACGTTTATAGGATCGGATACGAAGATAGAGGGAACGCTCATAACATCTTCGTCGGTTCGCATAGACGGGACCGTTGTAGGCGGTGTATGCGCCGAAGGAACCGTTGTCCTGTCACAGAGCGGACAGATCCAGGGCAATGTGATCGCGGACAACATAATCGTTGCCGGAGTTGTGGACGGAAACCTGACGATAAACGACAAGACTAACATAGAACCGACCGGAGAGGTCTACGGTGATATCAATACATCGAAGATACTCATCGATGAGCAGTCCGTATTCCAGGGCAACTGCAACATGAACGTAGACAGGTCAAAAGCCAGAAAAGGAAGGCTCAGGCTGAAAGAGACCGAACCGATCAAAGCACCTGAAAAGCAGGAAAAACCGGCGAAAACAGAGAAGACCGAAAAATCAGAAAAGCCGGAAAAGACCGAAACGGTACAGGATACAAAGGAAAAGAAACCGGAAAACAATGAGCCAGTCAAAAAAGAGCGAACAACAAAATGATGAACTGCTCCGTAAGATAGAGGAGCTCGAGGCTGCAAACCGGTCAAAGAACGCGTTCATAGCGAACATCTCACATGAGATCCGTACGCCCATGAACGCGATAAGCGGGTTTGCGGAGCTGCTCTTACAGCTTGATGCATCCGATCAGGTTAATGAGTATTCATCCGAGATAAAGAGTGCTGCGAGCCACCTTCTGTCGATCATCAACGATCTTCTTGATATATCCAAGATCGAATCGGGAAGGATGGAGCTTGTTCCTGTTCCGTATTACCTGCATTATCTGTTCACGGATATAGAATCGGTCATGTCCATCCCGACCGCAAAAAAAGGCATAGAATTTCATATAGATGCCAATCCGGAACTTCCGAGCCAGCTGTACGGGGATATCGTCAGGATCAGGCAGATACTGACAAATATATGCAACAACGCAGTCAAGTTCACGAAAGAAGGATACGTTAAGCTCTCTGCAACGTATGCAGAGACAGACGATCCCGATACGGTAATGATGCGTTTTGAAGTGGAAGATACGGGTATCGGTATCAGAAAAGAGGATCTGAAACTGATCTTTGACAAGTTCCGTCAGGTTGACATGCGCCTTAACAGAAATGTCGAAGGAAGCGGACTGGGACTTTCCATCAGCAGACAGCTCATACAGCTTATGGATGGAACCATCGAAGTAGAGAGCGAGTACGGAAAAGGCACCAGATTCATCATATGCATTCCACAGAAGGTAATGGACCGTAAAAAACTGTCCAACTACCTCGTATATCATAAGCAGGAGGAAAAGAAGAAATCCGTCATATATGCACCGTCGGCAAAGGTGCTCGTTGTAGACGACAATCCCGTTAACGTGAAGATACTTCGGGGACTTCTGCTGCATTATGAGATCGACTCTGATACCGCCGAAGGCGGAGAAGAAGCCGTGAAGAAAGCATCGGAAAATACATACGACATCATCTTCATGGATCATATGATGCCGGGTATGAACGGAGAAGAAGCGCTTAACGCGATAAGGGCTCTTTCCGATAAAGACAGGGCATCGGTTCCCGTGATCGCGGTTACGGCAAACGCCATAAGAGGCATGCGCGATGAATATCTGAGGAAAGGTTTTACAGACTACCTCAGCAAGCCCGTGGAAACGCCCAAGATCGAGCAGATACTGAAG
>CADCPL010000048.1 GCA_902803305.1 uncultured Lachnospiraceae bacterium | reverse complement strand
GGACCGCACAAGGGATTTTCCACATCACTTGCTATTATCATCTCGCACTCCCTGATCTGCTCTAAAAAGCTCTTGTCATCAATGGACACTGCAGTTGATAAACCGACAGCGCCGTCTTCCACAGTCTTTCCTTCATCATCGGAAACGACAAGACCGAGTTCTTTTAACATTCCCAGGCCGCAGTCATTAGTCGCACTGCCGCCAAGGGCAACAATGAATCGCCTGTACCCACTGTCAACGGCATGACGCAACAGCTGTCCCACGCCTCTTGTTGTCGTATGCATCGGATCTCGCTCGTCTTCCGAAAGCAGATATAGTCCCGCTGCCTGTGCGATCTCTATGACAGCCGTGTTATCAGACAGTACTCCGTAACTTGCACTTATCTTTCTTCCAAGCGGATCGGACACAGATATGGTAATCCTCCTGCTTCCCTTATCTGCGGCAAGAAATGCATCAAGCGTTCCCTCTCCGCCGTCAGCAAACGGAAACACCGATACATCCGCATCTGTCCCGGCCGCTTCTATCCCGGCCCTAACAGCCTCTCCTGCCTCTTTTGAGGTAAGGCTTCCCTTGAAGGAATCCATCAGCACAATAACCTTCATCCTTCATCCCCTTTTCGGGCCGACTCTATCATATCTGCCATCTTTTTGGCATTTATCTCCTTTTCAAGCATAAGAAGCAGCGGCTTTTCTGCCCCGTATTCTATCTTAAGCTTCTTAACCGGTATTCCCCTACCGCAGCAGCAATTGGGATTATACGTGCTGTCATGGATACTTATGGACCGTATCTGAGATATGGGCAGATACCTCCCTTCAAAGTATATGGCATTCTCTGAGATCATATACTTTTCAACACGTTTTGCCGTTTTCTTATCGCTTTTAACGTCTTCTATTTCCTTTTCCGTAATGCTCGTCCAGCCCATCTTTTCTCCTGTTACGTATCAAGTAGCCATATTATCGCAATATAAGTTCTGTAATGCCCTGATTCATACCCGGTCTTATACTCTTTACTTTGTCATCCCTGCCATATGAAAATTCATCTTCTATGGCTTCTCTTATGCGCGTTCCACCGTGAAACCCGTGGATAAGCCGTATTGTATAGACTGAACCGGGAGCTTTACGCACTTCACTCTTTACCTTTTTGATCGCTTCTTCTACTCTAAGACCGTGAAGATCAATCTCGATTATTCCTGATGTAAGATTCATACCATTTTCCCTTCTCTTATGATATCAATTGAAACAGTTCTAAAAGTTCTCAAGTTCACTTAGAAGATCCTCTTCCGATGTGATCAGGTGGCTCATGATACCGACAGATCTTGCAGCCTCAACGTTGGCTTCTATGTCATCAAAGAAGATGCACTCCCTGGGATCAAGCTCATATTTCTTAATAAGATGCGTGTATATCTCGACCTCGGGTTTTATCGCACCCATTTGATATGAGACGATCCCTCCGTCAATGATCTTTCGAAACGGCAGCGGATCCGTATGCTTTTTGAATAGGTATTCGGAGTAATTTGACAGTATATATATGTTATAGCCCTTTTCCTTGAGCTCCGTCATTT
Organism: uncultured Lachnospiraceae bacterium; assembly: GCA_902803305.1. Classification (GTDB taxonomy): domain Bacteria; phylum Bacillota; class Clostridia; order Lachnospirales; family Lachnospiraceae; genus UBA2868. The sequence goes on along the minus strand of CADCPL010000048.1, from coordinate 11,797 downwards.
TCTTCCATACGGCTTCGCGCTCCGTAGCCATCTTGTCATTCCCATAGAAAAACCGCCGGATGATGTCGGTGTCTTCCGGGTGAAGATCGCAGTAGTGCTCAACAAGCTTATCTATATGAACGCTTCCTCTGTCAAAATCACGCCATATAGGGTCCTCAAATATCTTATGCCCTATCTCTTCAGCCTTTTCATCGGACAGGCCAAAATCATCCATCAACATCTCTTTCCAGCGATACCCTATAAGTACTCCGCCTACGTCGAATATCAGGTTTTTGATAGTGATATCTTTCACTTTGCCGCCTCCATACTTATGGATTTATTATACTACGATTATAGATGAATTAATGCTATAATACACTATATGAAACCGAAAGGAGGATACAATTGATGAATACGAATAATAAGTTAAATGATAATGAACTTGAGAACGTCAGTGGTGGTATGATCGTATATGCTGAAGGCCTTCCCGAGTTTGATCCTGCATTTCCGTGGGAAGTTGTTGAGAATAATAACTGCAGATGTCTGGGTAAGTTCCCCGACAGAGATTCGGCATGCTACTATGCAAAATCATTCGGTCCGGAATCGTACAACGCCCAGATAACCGATATTGAAACCGTCCAAAGACTTCGCGCCAATCCACAGGGTGGGGGCTGAAGAAAGGAAACAAAATGCTGAAAGACGTTTATTCAAAGTATTATCATGATCAGAATTACAACTGCGCGGAGACTATCATCCGCGCAGCTAATGATTATTATGACTTGAAATTGCATGATCGTGATATGATCATGCTTGCAGCATACGGCGGTGGGATACAGACAGGAAATACATGCGGAGCGATCCTTGCAGCCGTATCCGTTCTGTCGATGAAATACGTTGAGCAAAAGGCTCACGACAGTAAGAACATAAAACCGATCACAACTGACCTCATCAGGCGCTTCAACGAGAAGTATGGCTCGATCCTCTGCAAGGATATCAAGCCGCAATCCTTCGATCCGCAGTTACGATGTCAAAAAACGGTGGAAACCGCCTGCGATATACTGGAAGCCGTGTTGTCGGAGTATGATGATTTGACCCGATAGCCGGTTATTTGTTGTGTCAAATAAAATTCGTCCACACATGCTCTTCCTTTTCGGGAAGTCCGTATTTTTCCTTTCCTAGAGCTATGCTCTTCATAAGGAAGGTCATATTTCTTGCGAGCGTCCGCATGGTCTGCAGGCCTTCCGCATCTTCCTTTGCCTGCCCCGGGGCGTTACCGTGAACGCTGTTCCAATATTGGCTCGAAGCAACAGGCATCCCGCTGATCGTAAAATATTTATTGAGCTCATCATACGTTGCCGAGCATCCGCCGCGACGCGCTACAACAACGCTTGCCCCAACCTTCATGGTCTTGTCGAAATGACTGCTGTAAAACAATCTGTCGAGGCATGCGATCAGCGTAGCATTTGCGGATGCGTAGTACACCGGAGACGCTATCACCATTCCGTCTGCCGCTTCAAACTTCGGTGCGATCTCGTTAACAATATCATCAAACACGCATTTCCCTGTCTTTGCACACGTGCTGCATGATACGCATCCTCTTACCGCCGCATTGCCGACATGAATGATCTCGGTCTTAACACCTTCCTCATCAAAAATCTTTACCATCTCGTTTATCGCCACGGCAGTATTACCCTCTGCTTTCGGGCTGCCGTTCAATATGATCACGTTCATGCTCTTACTCCTTTCACTCCGCCATCGGATCCGGCTATGCTGCCGGATCCAGTGCCTCCTCCACTTCAAGCTGCTCGTAATCGACAGCCTCTACGTCATCGCCGTAAATGGTCGCAAAATCATCACGCATCGATATCGGCACAAAGCCGCAGTCTTCGCACATCTTCTTCATGGCATTCGCCTTATCCATGTTTCCGTGCTCCCTTACAAGATCATCGCACATCAGCATATATGCCCTGGTCTCGTACTGATCGTTATTGACCGTGTACTGCGCCATTGACTGATCCCCTGCCGTGTTGCCGAACGAGAGAACCGGAACCTTTCCTATCTCCTGAGCTATCGCGCAGACCTTGTTCATCTTGATCGTTTTGATGATCAGATCGCCTCCGAGGATCACGTTATCATCCTTCGTGTAGACGTACTCGAGTCCGTCCGTACCGTCCTGATGATCCGCAACCATCGTGTAGCTCATACCGATAACCCTGTTCTCGGGAATGCCGAGCTTTTGCTTAACAAGTTCGCGTACAACGGTCCTGTCGGATCCGCTCACGATATATACCGTAAAATCATTCGCTTCCAGATATTTTACTACCGATATCATCGGCCAGTAGAACGAGTCACCCTTGGTGAGATTCGTAAATCCGTCTGCCGCCGACTTCATGAACTCTGCCGTATACTCGCGAAGTTCATCGGGCGTCATACCCGCGTATGCCATGCCGGCATATTTTGCGTGAAGCCTTTCACTGTTATCCGGCATCTTGCCGCCGTATACACCCTCCTCGAGAGCTTCGGCAAATTTTCTCATATCATCTGGTGCATCATATGAAGCGTCATGAAGCGCCCTGTGGATGAACATCATGTATTCAAAATATGAAGGATACAGTTCTCCGATAAGTGTTCCGTCAAGATCGAACACCGCTATCCTGTCTTCTACGGGGATGAACTTGTCCGAATTCTTATCCGTGACTGTCGTTACATAGTCGGTCAGCGAAGCTGCCGCTGCGGAATCTTCGTTCCAGAATTCAAGCCCTGTCGAGTCCGTACCTGCCGTACCCGAAGCCGAAGTGTTCCTTACGGACTTCGTGCTTACAGGGAATGTAAAATACGTGTCGGGATACGGCTCATTCTCAAGTGTGAAATGCCACCATTCCTCTGCAAGAGGTTTGAAGCCGTGCGCGAGCATCGCATCACGAAGTATCATACGGTTATTGTATTGCTCATCCGTAATGCCCTTGTAATCCGGATGACTCAGCTCGCCAAAGTAATCAAACGTGCCGCCCATGTCGACTTCTTTTTCGGTCTTCATATCAAACAATGTCAGATCGACCGTGCTTCCCCTGCTGTGTCCGCTGTGCTCTGCAATATATCCCTGCGGGAACAGAACATCCTTTTCAAGCTCGGGATAGAAGTATTCCTTCATCCTTACATCGCTTGGATCCTGTGCCCAGCTCATGAAGTTGGTCACCGCCATCTGCGGACGATATGCATCGTATATCTTGAGTCTGTAGCCCTTTGCGCGAAGATCGTCGCTCACCTCTTTAAGTGCCGTAGCAGCTTCTCTCGTAAGCAGTGCCACCGGCTCTTCGTATCCGGCGATGCGGTCCCCTACAAAATTGTATGTTGAATAATAACGTATCTCGAGTATCGCATCCGGTATCGCCTCACTTATAAGAACAAAATCAGACGCGTCATCCGAATATGACATCATATCCGAAAGTCCCCATGAATCATACAGATCCGGGCTTATGTTCTGCAGGTGATCGATGACGACCTTGCAGTCGCTGTCTGCGTTCTTAAGCACCGTGATCAGCTTGTCCTTCGGTATTGCAACACAGCCGCCAGTATAAGGCTTTTCGGGTCCGAGGCAGTGAAGGAATATCGCCGAACCTTCACCTGCTATGCCTTCCTCGTTATATCCTATGTTCATGCAATACTGGTAATGGACCGGATAGTCCACGATATGCTCGGAATCATCTGTATTAAGATCCGGGATATCCTTGATGCTTACCATCTGATTGTATTTATGGCCCTCGCGCATGTCGCCCGACCAGTAATCATCATCAGTGACCTTCTGATAAGGCATCTTGCTGCCGGGATCATCGAGTATTCCGAACGCCTTCGTAAAACGAAATACTCCGATGGGTGTTTTTGCATCACCCTCTTTTGTCTTACCAAGACCCTTTTTCCCGATAAAACCGGGAGTCGAGATGATCTCCTTCCAGTTTCCGTCATCATCCTTCTGATGCATGGAAACAAAAGCGGTCGTATCGCCGACACCGGCAACTACAAACAGCTGTTTCGCATCCTTTGCAGCCTCAAGTTCTCCTACCCACTCCGGTGAATCCGCAAGCGCAGTATCCTCCGAAGATGCGCTTTCATTTTCCACAGCGGTATCTGCCTTGCTCTGATCAGCAGGCGCAGTGTTTGCCTGCGCACATCCGATGGTCGGTGTCATCATACTTGCAGCGACCAGCACTGCCAAAATACTCTTTAAGTTCTTCATAGCATCCTCCATTGATCTTATTTTTCTGATATAGGTAAGAGCCTCATGAACAGGCTCGCATATGTCATCACAACAAGCGGCACGATCTGAAGCATCACGCGGTTCCCTGAGTCTCCGATATTTTCTCCCAGGACATCTCCCCGCCCGAACGATGCTATCATCGTCAGCAGCAGGAATCCTGCCGTGAGCAGTATACTGAATGAGTCAAAATCATCCGCCTCATTTTTTTCTTTCCGCAGGACATACTCGATCACGAGAACGACCGTCATGGAAATGACAAAATACGGGAACATCCCCCAGCCGCTCTGCCTGAAGAGATTGGCCGCAAAAGCCTTCAGATCGCCTATATACAGTTCACTGTTCCTGATAAGCAGTATAAGGTTTCCAAGCACCAGTCCGCCCGCATATATCCACGGAAGTTTTTTCTTAAGGCCCTCCGGAAGGCGCTCCTGAACAAACGCGATATAGGTGCCCGCACCTGCTATCATCGTAACAAGAAAAACGGCCTTTACGGGCTTTAAGAAGAGGTAGATATTGTCATATATGTAAAACTGCGTGAAGATCCTGATGCAGTATGTGCCGAACAGGACCGCCATCGGAAGCATGACGTATGCGGCAAGCCTGCGGCTCCTCTTGGCAGAAAGCGCAAGGCAGAGCACAAGCCATACAACGAACACGGTACTCTCGATACGAAGGAACGAGAGCGCCACGAGCAGCACCGACCCGATCTCAAGCATGTCATCACTGTCATACACAGTGTATGCAGCAATAAAAAACAGTTCCATGAAATACATATTTGCAAGCGCCCAGTGACCGAGTATCAAAAACGGCGTTGCTGCCATGAGAAATACCGTGACTACTGCGGCTGTAATGACAGCACCCTTGGCACTGCAGTATCTTTTTGCCCTTTCCCACACGCATACCGCAAAGAAAACAACAAAATCGATATGGAAGAACTCGCGTATCCCGAACGATTCACCGAATCCGAACAGCGGCGGCAGCGTATCTATCACAACAGATCCGAGCCCCGTATCGGTGAGCCAGCAGTCGAACTGATCACGAAGTCCTTCGAAGAATACTATACAGTCAGGGTATCTCTTGAAATAGTACATGCTGTCGTTCGATATCGCTACCGGAAGTATCCCGGAGCATGCGATAAGTGCTGCCGCGAGCGCTGCAGCACACGCGATCAGCATATGTTTTAACTGCTCCTTCGAAACCTTCGCGAATGATTTTCTCCGTATCACGACTGCGGCCGTAATCTCGATAAGGACGGCAATGCACACAGTCAGTGTTTTGTAAGGCACGGACGCCACAATCATCGCATATGCGGTTACTATAAAAGCCGACAATCCGACGGGAAAAGCAAGAAGCGCTCTCCTTACCGCCGGGATCTTTGCCGTAAGTATACTGTCCGTCAGGACCGCTCCGAACACAAAGATCGCACAGACAACGAGCACCTGTCTGCTGTAGTATCCCGAGATCGAAGCGAGATATTCTGTTATAAATACACCCAGGTTATCCATTTTTCCGTAAACACTTAATATCCGTTTCGTATAGTATAATTCAAGAAACTGCCTTTTACAATTCAAAAACACTATGCCCGCGGGCGAAATGATGGTATACTTTTATATATAATTTTGGTGGTGTAAAGTTTTCTATGAAAACTTTGCATCACGTAGGCCACGACTTCCACGAAGTGGAATTGTAATGTCGTGGCTCTCAATAATCAGGAGGGGATATAAATGCAAGACTACAAAAAGATCGATCACAGCAAAAATAAGGATGTTGTTCTGCGTTACATACCGGGACATTTCATCACGCCCAACTCCCATGTCAATTACTACATGGACCTTACCGACATGAAGTCAAGGCAGCGTGAGGCCAGAGCGACCGGTGAAGAGCTGGCCGATCTGTATCTGGCATCCGATGTCATCGATACGATACTCTGCCTTAACGGAACCGAGATTGTCGGCGCGTACATGGCCAACAAGCTGACCAAGGCCGGCATCATCTCAGCCAACCGTCACCAGACGATCTACATCACCAGTCCCGAGTACAATGTCAGCGGACAGATGATGTTCCGTGAGAACAATCAGCATATGATAAAGGGTAAGAAGGTTCTGGTCCTCATCGATACGGCCACCACCGGAAGCACCCTTAGAAGTGCGATCGGATCCATCAGATTTTACGGCGGTACTCCGATAGGCATATCGGCAATATTCTCGGTTGCGACTCAGATTGAAAATCTTCCGATCAGATATCTGTATTCGACAAGGGATCTTCCCGACTACGCAAGCTACGCACCGGACAACTGCCCGCTCTGCTCAAAGGCCGTTCCCGTTGATGCGATCTGTAACGGATTCGGATATTCTTCGATCCAGTAAACACTATATATTAACCATAAATCCAAAACCGCCCGGGCAGTGCCCGAGCGGTTTTATCATTACTTCCGAAGTGCACGAAGATGCCGGAATATCCGGTCTTCTCGTTTCTGTTTTTCTTCCCTCGACAGATTGTAAATCGAACCCTCGATTATATGATGTCCGTCATGCTCCGCGATCTGTCGCAGCGTCAGACATACGTTGTTGCCGCCGGCAGTATAGTAGAACGTTTTTTTCTTTCCGCCCGAACTTTCAACTATATCCGCAAACTCGCGGTATTTCTTCGCAAGCGGCGAATCGGGATTGTACGTGATCGAGTCGATGTCTTCAAGTGTGAAATCCCCTGAGAACATCTGATCTCTGTAGGCCTGATTCATAAAGAGCGTCCTGAAATTATTCCCGTCATCCTCAATTATCTCAAGCGGCATCTCCGTATCCCTTGCGTTAAAACTTGCCGCCTGATAATAATCTCTCCATTCAATGCTTTCCCGATCGATACCTTTCTCGTCAAGATGTGCGAACACATCATCCACGGGCTCTGGTTTGCCGTAATAATATCCCTGAATAAGGCCGCACCCGATCTCGCGCAGGAATTCCAGCTGCTCCTTTGTCTCGACACCTTCGGCAAGCGTCTTCATGCCGATGTCCTTAGCCATAGAGACAATAGATCTGATGATGCTCTTGGACTTGCCGTTAAGCGGCGTTAAAAATCTCATATCGAGTTTTACGGTGTTAAAATCATAATCCTTAAGTACAGTCAGCGATGAGTAACCGCTTCCGAAATCATCCATCCATATCTCATATCCGGATCTTCTGAATTCATCAATGACACGGCGCATCAGTTCCTCGTCGGATGATATCATGCTCTCCGTGATCTCGATATGTATATAATCCTTCGGAACCCCGTATTTTTCCACCGCGGTCTTTACAACCTCAAGCATGTCTGTCATGACAAAATCAAGACGCGAAAAATTGACGGACGCCGGAACGGTCGGAAGACCCTTTTTCAGACGATCGCCTATGATCGAGCACACCCTGTCAACGACGTAACAGTCAAGCTTATGGATGCAGTGTTCTTTTTCAAGTGCTCCTATGAACTTATCCGGAGGAAGAAAACCGTACTTGGGGTCGATCCAGCGCACCAGCGATTCCATGCTGCATGCATCCTCCGTAAGAGATCGTACCACAGGCTGGAAATATACCTTTATCCATCCCTTTTCTATCGCTTCATCTATATGAGCCGCAACATATTCGGCTATACCGAACGACTCGGCAAGTTCATCGGTATACTCGACATGATCCCGCTTATCGTCCGTCTTTATCGAATCGCACGCTGTCTTTGCAAATGAAAAAGCGGACTCACAGAAGAAATCTTCTCCTGGCTCGAAACCGTATATACCCAGCTTACACCTGATGTTGTGATCCCTTCCGTATACCTCTTCAAAACATTTTACGGCTTTTTCGGTTTTTGCTTCTACGCCTTCATACTCCGTAAACACGACAAAATAGTCGCTTGAAAGTCTGGTTACGAAGTCGCCTTCAAATGCCTTACCAAGAGCCTTTGCCAGTTCCTTGAGACAGACGTTCCCCTCACTCACACCACGCTCCAGATTAAGCAGTTTGAAGTGAACAAGATTGGAATAGACGATCGCGAAACGTTGTGCCCCGCCTTCATCCATAGCCCTCCTGTTCATATCCGTCGCATGCTTTACGAACCTGTTCTTTCCGGGAAGTCCCGTAACCGGATCAAAATCACTCGATGTGTTGTCGAGCCTGTGAAGATAGATCGTAGAATAAAAAATGTCCCCGTGCTCTGAATCATGAACAAGCGTCCAATGATCGACGACACGGCGGACATTACCTTTTTTCGTTATTATATTGAAAAAAACATACCCCGAACGGTTCAGCGAATCAGGCAGTTGATCTCTGATCTCTTTGCACACTTCCTGCGGCGAAGGATCATGTATCATACCGTCAAAGCTGCGGCTTACATGCTCCAAAAGTTCATCCTTGCTTTCGCACTCAAACAGGCTGATAAGCTTATCATTTACATACAAAAGAGCGTGCCCCTCTTCTGCCGAGAAGATAAAGGCACCTCCTTCCATTTTGTCGACAAACGTGCTGCTGTATTGCAAACCGGTCTTTTCACTGTCTGCCATAGAAACTCTCCGCTTATCACATAAAGAGGTAGCATTATTATTATACTACTTTCTGCGGCGGCGCACAATCACATTGTGATACTTTGTTTGTCACAAAAAAGAACTCGTATATCGTAATACGAGTTCTTTTTTTTACAGGGGACGAGAGAATCGAACTCCCACCAAAGGTTTTGGAGACCCCTATCATACCATTTGACCAGTCCCCTATAACAATATAATAGGCGGTCCATGACCGCCTATTCTTTATATCAAATCTTTGCGTTGGTGTCAAGAACTTGTCGAGAGCAGTTCCTAGAATCTCATGATACCCATTGCACGATTCTGCTCATCCTCTTCGCGCTTCTTCTGCATCATTATCTGATACTGATTGAGCGTTTCCTGTTTCTTCTTCTCGGAGATAGCCTTTTCCATATCAAGATCTTCGAGTCTCGAGCGGGAGGACAGTGTATTCTCTGCCGCATAATCATTATATCTGATCGCTGATTCAAGAGCGTTTGTCTGCGCGCCCATGGAACTCCTTGATTCCGAAACCTTGGAGATCGCATCGGTTATCTTATTCAGGTCGAAGTCTTTCGTAACATCAAATCCCTCGATGCCGAGATCCGCAAGTGTCGAGCTGACCATCTGGATCTTCTGACCCGTTCCGTCAGGCTTCGTTGCAAGATTGATATCCGCCATGCTTCCGTCGAGTATCTTCATCGTATTGAATTCGGTACCCTTCGCAATGCCTTCGATATCGGAAAGAAGCTGATCTACTTCGCTCTGGATCGCACCGAGCTCTTCGCCTGTATTGAGTCCGCTGCTTGCCTTAACGCCGAGCTCATATATTCTCTGAAGACTGTCGGTGATCTGGCCGAGTGCACCGTCAGCTATGTTCAGAAGGCTCTTACCGTCCTTGGCGTTGTCGGATCCGACATTAAGTCCGGTCTCCTGACTGTTCATCTTCTGGGCAATGGTAAGCCCCGACGCATCATCGGCAGCAGAATTGATCCTCTTGCCGCTTGCGATCTGTGAATACATATTACTTTGGGAAGAAACACCGCTAATGCCTGCCATATCACGTTCCTCCTTATCATTAAACCTCTTCTGTACTCATCACAAAAAGACCCATTTGTAACTTGGGGATTAAATTGTACCACCACGCGGGCGAAATATCAACAGTTTATGCGGGATTTTGTGCGGGATTTTCCATTTTTTTCAGCACTATCTTAATCCTCGTTCCGAGGTCTTCACGTGATGTTATCTCGAAATGCCCGTTGTGCCTGTCCACTATCCATTTTGCTATGGAAAGCCCGAGTCCCGTTCCTCCGAAGCTCCTTGCCTCATCAGAGCGGTAAAATCTTTCAAACATATGCTCAACATCGGATTCTTTCATGCCGATGCCGGTATCCTGGACCTGTATATAGACCTCGCTGTCTGATTCATATCCTACCGACAGCAGGATCTCATCCTTTTCCCTTGTATACTTGGCCGAATTGTCCACAAGAATGCGCACGGCCTGCTTGATCAGTCCCTCGTCGGCCATTACGTATACGGGATCGACAGGGCTTGAATACTTGTATATATGTCCTTCGTCGATCATGAGTGATTCCTCGTACACCGTCTGCATCATCTCGCACAGATCGACTTTTTCGGGATTGATATTGGTCCTTCCCGCATCTCCCCTTGCCAGGAACAGAAGCTGTTCCACAAGATGCTTCATGTGAGCGGATTCGTTTCTGATCGCGGTTATCGATTCATCAAGGACCTTTTCGTCTTCGCGTCCCCATCTTGCGAGCATATTGGCATAGCCTTCTATCACGGCGATAGGGGTTCGCAGTTCATGAGAAGCGTCGTTGACAAAACGCGCCTGCTGCCTGTTGCTCTCCCGGATGCGCGCCAAAAGGCTGTTCATGGCACGTTCTATCCCCATCAGATCGGCATCACCGAATGACAGCCTGGCCTCTTCCGTCGGCTCAAGGCTCGTGATCTTTTCTTCGATCAGATGATATTTTTCGCCTGACAGTTCTATATTGGACAGCGCTTCGGCCTGCACCGCAAGCTCGTCAAGGGGCGCCAGTATCTTCTTGATCCTGCGTCTTTCGCCCGAATACGAAAGCAGGTCTGCAAACATCCTGAGCGCGAACAGTCCCGTAGAAAAACCGACGGCAACAACTGCCGGTGCAAATATGTTTTCATCGACAATGACAACCCCTGCCTTTGACGTTACGGTATACCGAAGCGTCGAAAGCGTCCTGTAGAGCTGGTGAACGCTGTTTATCGAAGTAGACGGGGTTACTGTGATACTTCGTGATCGTGCCGCAAACGGAACAGGAACTGCCGTCATGTATTCCCTTGCCGCCAGCCAGACCGCTATCATTATGATCGTTAGAAATATACCGGAAAAAAAGTGCATCCGGATCTTTGTACGGACGCGCTGACCTGCAAGCCTGTTCCTTATCGAAGAAACACGCTTTTTTACACTGTTATTCTGATTTGATGACATATCCTACTCCTCTGACCGTTTCGATCATCTTGATATCAAAGACCTCATCGATCTTAGAACGTAAGAATCTGACATACACATCTACCACGTTGGTCTCACCGACGTAGTCATATCCGCAGACCTTTTCAAGAAGTGTATCCCTTGTAAGTACTATATCCTGATTGGTAAGAAACACCTTCAGCATCTCGAACTCCCTGTTGGTCAGGGTGATCTCCTTGCCGTCGTATGTCACGCGGTGCTTCTTCTCATCAAGTATAAGGCTCTTCCACCTGTGTATCCCGTTTTCCTTATCCGAAGCGCCGGAACCGGCCGATGCATCCGCAGCGCCCGCCTGTCCACTGTTTCCTATCGGATGGAGCTTGAGCGCCACTCTTACTCTTGCGAGCAGTTCTTCTATCGCAAATGGCTTCGTTATATAATCGACAGCGCCGGCATCAAGTCCCGATACCTTGTCCATAACTGCATCTCTTGCCGTAAGAAGTATAACGGGAGACTTGCTCGGATTTCCGAGTCTGCGCAAAACTTCCAGGCCGTTAAGGCCCGGAAGCATAATATC
>CADCPL010000047.1 GCA_902803305.1 uncultured Lachnospiraceae bacterium | reverse complement strand
GGATCGGATATCGCACGAAACTCCATCCCCGCATCCTCGGAAACATGCGGGGCTTCGGAGGCGTTTCCGCCTGCCCCCGACATATTGGACTGTCCCATGAAAAATATGAGATCCACATCCTTGTCATCCGTCTGCTCAGGTTCATCCGGTTCGGTCGTGATAGTAAGTCCGTCGGGATCCGCCGATCCGACATCTCCGATGAACGTATCTCCCGGACCGTCTCCCTCCTCCTCCGGCTCGGCCTGCTGCTGACCGTTTTCGGAACTTTCGTTATTTTCGATTTCCGCCGTTTGCCCGCTGCTGCTCTCCGGCTTAGGCTCATCCTGTCCGGAGCCGACTTCCGTGCAACCGAAAAGAAGCAACGCGGCACATATAACAAATACAATTAATAAACCCTTTTTTCTCACAATACTCCTCTTCATCACTTTCAAAAGTCATTTTTTCTCAAGCGTCATCTTTCTTGAGATAAAGTTATATACCATTACCACGCCTGTTGCCACCATCTTGACAAAAGCGGTAACATATGACGGATACTCCTCTACAAGCTGCGGGACCGTACTGTCGCATACGATCACACCGAAATACAGTATGAGTTCGTTGATCCCCAGGCCTATAAGAGACAGAAATGCAAATATCGCAAATTCCTTCTTTCTGTCAAGGTCATCCCTTCTTTCAAACACGAACTTCATGCTCATAAGGTAATTGAACACGAGGGATATACAGAATCCGAACAGTCCGCCAACCGTAGCCGCCGTTGCCACATCCATTCCAAACACCCTGCATATATACGATACGATCAGTGTGATGATGAAATCTATCACGAACGACAGTCCGCCCACAACCCCGAACTTAAGTATCTGGGCGATCAGATTCTTTTTCTTTTCAGCATCCATTTTTCTTTTCCTTTATCAGCCTTACGGTAAAGATCCCGGTACAGATCGCAAACATATAATATGCTACGGCCACCGCCATCTTCGAAGGCTCGTTTTCATTAAATATCCTAAGTACAAAATATACGGCAACAAGCAGCAGCCAGTAATACGATCTCGCGCCGGCCCATAATGCAGGATACGCTTCTTTTCTGTCGCGCATGAACATCATATACACCGCCGACAGTACGAAAAAATCGTACGTCCTGTGGTACGTAAGAACAAGCGACCAAAGTATCAGAAGCGAAAACAACACATCTTCATTGCCCTCCGGAAGCATCAGGGATATGACAACCAGTCCTATGCCTATAACGGCAGCCGCGATATATGCCAAAGCGCCCGGAAGAAATACCCCGAGATCTATTCCGCCCTCTGCAACAAGCGCAGATGCAACGGATAGAGGGGCTTTTATCATGTATATGAAGCTCCTGCCCAGCCACAGGGCGGCAGCCTCCGTAAGGACGATATGTCCTGCCACGGACAGTGCGAGCTCCTTATATCTCTTCCTGTACAGAAAATACAGTGCCAGCGGAGCCGTAAGAGTATACTTGAAGTACGATACAAACAGGCAAAAGCTTACGGCAGCAGTCTTTCCTATCGAACCATCCCGCATATGGGAGTCCAGGCAGACCGCCAGCATGAAGAAGCAAAATGCAAACAGTGTATGCTGTCCGACACCCAGCTGGTTCCTGTACGGTGTTCCGGCAAGCATGATCAGAACTCCGATCGCATAGGCGTACAGACTGATATCCTTAAAGAACGTCCGCCTGAGCAGTATCACGATGCAGGCCGTGAACAGAAGATTCAGGATCAGCCATACGACGATCGCCGCCTTCGGCGAAAAAACCGTCATCGGCGCCAGAAGCAGAAGCAATGACGGAAACTGATTCGCCTCCATCTTCTGCGTAAGCCCTCTGTCGGTAAACATCCTGTAAAATTCCGCAAGTTCGGGGACCGTCTCGCACTTTTGCGGATCCAGTGAGAGTTCATACGGATCGAGCCTCATGCACAGCGATTTTGCCGCATCCCACTGAAAGTCCTGCGAGAACTCCAGTGCGTTTCCTATACCCGTATATACCGATACGGCCGCCAATAATGCCAGTACAATAAGTACCGCAGTCCTTACGCCCTTTATGGCAAAAAGCTGCTTCAGGCGGTTCATATTCAGCCTTCCAATTCCTTCACGACAGCAGCCTTGAAGCTTTCAAGCTTTGCCTTAGCATCTTCCATGTTGCTGCCCTTTATTCCCATGTAGAACTTGATCTTGGGCTCGGTACCGGAAGGTCTTGCGCAACACCAGCTGTCGTTCTCTATATCAAAGTACAGTACATTCGAATTCGGCAGTCCCGCAGGAGTCACTTCTCCGGTAACAAGATCCGTGATCGTGTTCTTCGTGTAATCCCTGAACTTCAGGACCTTCAGACCGTCAAATTCCTTCGGAGGATTCGCGCGAAGCT
>CADCPL010000046.1 GCA_902803305.1 uncultured Lachnospiraceae bacterium | reverse complement strand
CCGTAACCCTTCTTGCTCTGCTGGAATGAATACTTGTAGAACAGGAACACGAGTGATTCCGTCTTCTTCCATGCCGGGTTATTAAGATCTATGAGCATGTATATAAGGTCAAATACCTGCAGTGCCGCGATTATCCTCGTAACGAGCACGAAGAAGATCGTGGGCGAGATGAGCGGGATCGTGATGTGTATGAGCTGGTTCCAGCCGTTGGCACCGTCAAGCGATGCTGCCTCGTAGAAGTCCCTCGGGACTTCCTGCAGTCCGGCAAGGAACAGCACCATGTTGTAACCTATGACCGACCATATTCCGATAACCGCTATCGAATATATGGCGATCTTCGGATCCGATATCCAGTTTACTTTGATATGAAACGTATTGTTAATGAGGCCGAAATTGGAATTGTACAGCCACTTCCAAACCATCGCTATAGCCGCAGGAGCAACTACCATGGGCAGGAAAAACACCGTACGGAATGCGCTGCGTCCTTTAAGCTTCTTGTTGAGAACGACCGCGAGCAAAAGTGCGATCACAAGTGAAAACGGAACCTCCACCAGGGCATATTTGACAGTGTTGGCAAGAGACTGCCATACTTCCGCATCACCGAATACTTTCTCATAATTTGCCAGTCCTACGAACTTGTTTCCCTTTCCGAAATCACCGGTCTTATAAAAGCTCTGTTTGATCGTGTCGATCATCGGATAGATATTCAGCACAGCAAGACCGAGCATGGTCGGAAGTATAAACAGCCATCCCCACAGGAATTCGCTTTTCTGTCTTGATGAAGCTTTCTTCTTCACTTGAATACTCCTTTACGATTGATTTTAAAAGAGCGCGCCGGGGATTGCTCCCGGCGCACCCTCCTATTCTTTTATCTTATCATTTTTACCGGTCGGACAAAATATCATTCCTCAGCAAGGTCTGCATTCATTGCTTCTGCGATGTCCTTGCAGACAGCCTCTGTCTTGCTTGCATCCGTCCAGCAATCCTGAAGCTTCTCTATCATCATGTCTTCCCAAACTGTCGTGTCTCTTGAGTAAGGTCTGAATACGAGCTTCGCATCAAGCATCTTCATATGACCGTTAAGATCGAAGCAGTCAACACTGTTAACCCATGCGTCTGATGTTCCCTTGTAAGCTGACATCGTAACACCGAGCTTAGCCTGCTCAAGCTGAGCTTCCTTGGAGCCGAGCCATTCGATGAGTGACCATGCTGCGTCAAGGTTCTTGCCGTTAGCTGCTGCTGCCCATCCGAGTCCGTTGTAGATACTTACGCGGTCGTCAGGTGAATTTGTGTAAGGAAGAACTGCCACGTCACAGTTTGCTGCAGCATACTCGTTATCTCTGTAGCCTGCGAGCATCCATGAACCGTTGATAGACATTGCTGTCTTGCCTGCGCAAAGGAGCTCGTTGGGAGCTGTCTCTGATACTGTTGCAAGGTCAGGGCATGAGCCTTCTGCGATCATGTCGGTGAAGAGCTGAACAGCCTTGATGGAATTGGGATCATCCATACCCGACTTTTTCTTGTCGTCGCTTATAACATATCCGCCCATTGAGTAGATCGTGTTGTAGTAACCTTCCTGATTGTTACCGGGAGCGATAGCATATCCCCAGTGATCGGCATTGGTGAGCTTCTTTGCGTTAGCCTTGAAGTCTTCCCATGTCCATGTATCATCGGGATAAGGAACACCCATCTCATCAAAGATCGTCTTGTTGTACCAAAGAGCGATGGTATCGATATCCTTCGGTACGCAGTACTGTTTGCCGTTTGACTGATACAGCTTAACGATACCGTCATAGTAGTTAGCCATGTCGATCTTATCGCTTGCTGCGATCCTGTCCGTAAGATCAAGGAGAAGATCGTTCTCCATATATTTCTGTGCTACATTTGAGTGCATCCAGAATACATCGGGAAGCTCGCCGCCTGTTGCGCCTGCTTCAAGAAGTGTCCAGTAGTCATTCCAGTCAACAACCTGGATCGTAGCCTTAACGCCCGACTGCTTGCTCCACTCGTCAACTATCTGCTGAAGTCCGGGTCTCTGTCCTTCGTCCCAGATCGTAACAGAGAGTTCGCCTTCAACGCTGCTTCCGATACTCTCGGGAGCTGCTTCCTCTGTTTCTGCGGGAGCTGCCTCCTCTGTTGCTGCAGGTGCTGCTTCCTCTGTTGCTGCGGGTGCCGGAGCTGCTGCGCCCTGACAGCCTATCATTGATACTGCGGTTACAGCACTCAAGATCATTGCGATAACTTTCTTCTTCATACATTAACCTCCTGATATTAATGCTTTACCATGTAATCCAACCGTTCACCCCTGAACCGATCACGATTACAACCTGATGATATATGATAGACCGGTTCATTGGTATGGCTTTTCGTGAAGTCTTCATGTCAATTTGTGACTATGGTCATGTCGCCTCTATCACTTCCACATAAGAGACAAAATCCTGTCCCGTCGCAAGAGCCTTCTGATTCAGACCCTTAAGCGCGATGCCGAGGTTCATGAGTTCATCACCGAAATACTTCCTTCCGCGAAGCGTGTACTGCCTGTCTCCGTCAAGTCCCGTAAGCCTTAAGAATCCGGGCAGCTGGTTGACGTTCGATCTCATGCAGTACAGTCCGAAGATCGCTTTCTTCTTATCCTTCGACACTACAGCCCACGCCGCCTGATCCTTTTCAAACGGCGAACGGAGCCTGTAGAATCTTCCGAACTGGAACAGCTCGCGGTTTTCCTTCATAAATATTATCTGCCGCTTTACTTCCTCAAACTCTTCGTCACTGATCTTGTTAAGATCGAGCTCGTATCCGAACGTTCCGAAATACGCGACATTTGCTCTTGTTGTTATCGATGCGCTCCTGCCCGTCTGCTGATTCGGGGACGCCGATACATGCGCGCCTATAGAAGACAGCGGGTATCCGTATGATGTTCCGTACTGGATCCTTATCCTGTCGATCGCATCGGTGTTGTCCGAGCACCATGCCTGCGGCGCATAATAAAGCATTCCCGCATCGAACCTGTTTCCGCCCGATGAACATGATTCAAAGAGTATATCGGGGAACTCGGTCGTAAGCCTCTCATACAGGCTGTACACACCCATCACGTATTTGTGGTATACCATTCCCTGCTCTTCGGGAGCCAGATCCGCATTGTAGACTTCGGTAAGAGATCTGTTCATGTCCCATTTGATATAGCTGATCGGCGCATTATCGAGCACTTTCTTCAGCATATCGCAGATATAGTCGACAACCTCTTTTTTTGAAAAATCAAGCACGAGCTGATGTCTTCCGAGTGATGATTTTCTCCCGGG
>CADCPL010000045.1 GCA_902803305.1 uncultured Lachnospiraceae bacterium | reverse complement strand
TCATGAAATATATATTGCCATTATACCACCTTTCCCGTTTCCTTATGACATTATGTGTGTTAGATTATAAGCAGAAGAAAAAGGACCGGTGGAACTATGGAAAAAATGTCTAAATCGGAACAGGTGTGCCATGCCGTGGGAGGAATAGGGCACAACCTGATATATGCGCTTTTCTCGGGATATATCCTGATCTTTTACACGGATATTTTTAAGCTGTCACCGCTGTTTCTGACGGTGTTGTTTCTTGTTGCCAGGATATGGGATGCGATAAATGATCCCGTGATGGGGATCATAGCCGACAAGACACATTCAAGGATGGGAAGATATCGTATTTGGCTTCTTCGCGCAGCACCTGTAATAAGTGTGGTTCTTGTCCTTTGTTTCATTGTTCCGTCTTTTTCGGACACCCTGTCATATATTTATTGCTTTGTCACCTATATTCTTTTGGGAATGTCTTTTACAGCTGCCGATATCCCGTACTGGACGCTTCCGTCAGTCATGACGGATGACGCCGAGAAAAGAAACCGGATATTCAGTACATCTTCCGTAGTCGCATCACTTGCAAGCGGAATAGGAGCCGTAGCTGTTCCTGCAATAGTGGCAGCATCACCTGATCAGAAAACGGGATACCTCATATGTGCCATTGCGTTTGCAGTGGTGGGGATCATCTGCTACAGCATTACCGCATTTAAAGTGGAAGAGAGAGTTGAACCGGAAAGAAAAGAGTATTCCGTCGGACTTGCCATAAAGACTCTTACGGGGAATAAACCGCTGCTCATAATCATGGCAGCGTCGCTTTTCGGGAATATGGCTTTTCAGCTCAAGGTTGGCGTAAATACGTATTACGGAACATACGCTCTCGGAAGCTACGACTACGTAACTTATCTGTCTGCAATGCTGCTTTTGGGAATGCTGGCAGGTGCGAGCCTTATCCCTGTTCTCATCCGCAGATCCGGATCAAAAACAGCAATGCTGATAACGCTCATGGCCGGAACGATATTGTCTGTATTGTTTTGGGTGGTCGGATACGGAAATCTCATTGCAGTTCTTGTAATGGCGGCGCTTACATCATGTGTGGTAGGTGCGTTCACCGTATTGGTAAACTCCATGACAGCAGACACCATCGATTATGCCGAGGTTGCATTGGGACAGAGAAATGAAGGCATCATAACAAGCACAAGAACATTTATCACAAAACTTGCAACCGCGATAGCAGGAGTTGTGATAACGCTGTCGCTTGAAATGATAGGCTACGTTCCCAATATTGAACAGACGGTATCCGTTAAACAGAGTTTTCAGAATCTGATGACACTCATCCCGGGAATACTTTATCTGATCGGTTTTGTGATACTTATTTTCTATCCGCTGAATAAAGAGAAGTTTTCGGAAATACAGGATAAGCTTTCGGAAAAGAGAAGGAGACATTAAATGCTGGTAAACATGAAAGACATGCTTAACAAGGCAAGGGATGAGCATTACGGAGTGGCTTTTTTCAATGCTGTAAATATCGAGATGGCAAGAGCCGTGATAGAGACTGCGGAAGAGCTCGGGGCGCCGGTCATCGTTGGTACCGCGGAAGTTCTCCTTCCCGCGATGGACCTTGCGCACGTTGCAAAATACCTCATTCCGATGGCAAAGGAAGCATCGGTCCCCGTAGCCGTACACTATGACCACGGGCTTACGTTCGAGCGATGTATGGAGGCACTGCGGCTAGGATTTACGTCCATTATGTATGATTGTTCGACACTCGGATACGAAGAAAATCTGGCAAGGGTTGAAGAAATGGCGCGTATCTGTCACGGGATGGGCGCAACGATTGAAGGCGAACTGGGCCATGTGGGAGATAATGCGGGATCCGGAAAACTGGAGAATCCAAGCGATTACTACACCGATCCGGACCTTGCTCTCGATTTTGTCCAAAGGACCGGAATAGATGCGCTTGCCGTTGCTGTTGGCAACGCCCACGGAGATTATGCCTTTCCGCCGAAGCTTGATTTTGACAGGATAGAAGCCATTTCCCAAAAGACAGGTATCCCGCTTGTACTTCACGGTGGATCGGGACTTTCCGATTCCGACTTTAAGACTGCGGTGAAGCTTGGCATCAGCAAGATCAATATCTTTACCGACATTGATAAGGCAGGAAAGCGTGGCATAGAAAAAGGCCTGAGTGCCGGTGCAAAGACCATGATGGAACTCATGCCTTATGAAACAGATGAAATGAAAAAAGTGGTGCGGGAGAAGATCAGCTTATTTGGATCGGCCGCAATTTACCGGTTATCGTTGCGGTAAAGTGAATGATACTTTCATTTCTTATCTCCGCCTTTTCTACAATTCATTTTCAGACAGATACTGATCCAGTGTCTCGAGCAGTTTTTCACCGTCATAATCCTCAAACAGTTTTATAAAACATCCTTCGATCAACGGATTAAGGTCCATATCAAGCTCAACAGATCTGGGGTCTGTCTTCACACCATAGCATCTCTTGTTATTGGCATAACCAAGACCCAGCTCGACACAGGCACCTTCATCGGGAACACGACCATCCAATACCATGAACACGATATCAGCGTTCATAACTTCATTGTAGTCCTTGTCGAAGATCATCTGTGTTTTTTCTTCGGGAGTCTTTCCTTCCAGCAGCGGCGCCTCAAATCCATCGCGCTGAGGCAGGAATACTTTATAACCGTGATCCTCAAGAACTTTTGTAATTTCCAGGTTAAAATCTTTTTCCCCTTTTGAAAACATAGGGCCGGCTAAATAAACGTTCTTTCCGGATTCGTTTGAAGCGTTGTCTTCATCGGTATCTGCCTCGGATTTCGCAACCTCCGGCGATATCTCAGTATCATCGGATCCGCTTTTACCGGGTGTTATGCCAACATTTACGTTACATCCGGCAAGGCAAGG
>CADCPL010000044.1 GCA_902803305.1 uncultured Lachnospiraceae bacterium | reverse complement strand
GATGTCATATCCACATATCCCGACAGGGAATACACCGATCTTAGAAAAGTCATTGCCGGGTACTGCGATGCCTCACCCGAAAGCATCCTCGTAGGGAACGGATCAACCGAGCTGATCACATTGTTCATCAAGATGACTGCTCCGAAAAAAGCGATGATCATCGGTCCCACTTATTCGGAATACGAACGCGAACTGTCTCTTTCAGGAGGTGTCAGCCTTTACTTTCCGTTAAAGGAAGAAAACGGTTTTGTACTGGATCCCGACTCTCTTATCAGGTCTCTTGACGAGTCGATAGACATGCTCATAATCTGCAATCCGAACAATCCGACATCCTCCGCAATAAAGCGCGATGAGATGCGTATCATACTCGATACATGCAAGACCTTTGATATCTTTGTTCTGGTCGATGAAACATATATTGAATTTGCCGAAGACTATGAAAGCATAAGCTCCATTCCGCTCATATCAGCCTATAACAATCTCTGCCTTTTACGAGGTGTTTCCAAGTTTTTTGCCGCACCCGGGCTTCGTCTCGGATATGCGATCTGCGGCGATACAGATCTTATGAAAGATATCGGATCGATAAAGGATCCGTGGACTGTCAGTTCGCTTGCGGAAGTATCGGGACAGCTTATGTTCCGGGATGCTGATTATATAAGAGATACAAAGAATCTGATCTCTTCCGAGAGATCCCGCGTGTGTTCCGAATTAAGAAAGATCAAAGGGATTAAGGTATATGATCCAGTTGCCAACTTCGTACTGTGCAAAATAACAAAAGAGAACGTCGATGCCGACATTCTCTTTGATAACGCCATACGAAAAAACCTGATGATACGAAACTGTTCGTCCTTCCCGTTTCTTGATAACAGGTATTTCCGTATCTGTTTCATGAATCCCGCTGACAATGACAGATTACTCGAAGTGATACGCAATACTCTGAAATAAAACGTCAGACCTCTTCCAGTCCCAGCAGTCTGAATCCGTTCTTTTCTATCACCGATTCAGCCGCCTCTTTATCTTTGATCTTAAGTACCATTGACGCCTTCTCCGCGCTCGAAAGTACATACATGTACTCTATGTTAAAATCGGTCAGAGCGGTCAGAAGCTCGTGGAGCGATCCTTTCTCATTTGATATCTCTACCGCGATCACGTCCGAAAGCCTTACCGAAAGTCCCTCATCCTTAAGAGCATCTTTCGCTTTCTGCGGATCGGAAACTATGAGTCGCAGGAGTCCGAAATCAACCGATTCCGCAAGTGAGAGCGACCTGATATTTATATCATTGTCCTTAAGTATTTCCGTGACCTTTTCTATACGTCCTTCTTTATTTCCGATAAATACCGTAACCTGCTTGATAGCCATACCTTTTCCTCCCTGTAAACTTGACACAACCCAATCGTTACATCTATTACACGAGCTTACGGTTGTCGGTAACATGTACCGATTTTCCTTCAAATCTCGGCAACGTCTTCGGCTCAACAAGAGTAACCTTTACTGCAAGACCCAGCGCCTGTTTGAGCGTTCCCGCGATCTTCTTCGAGAGATTATCAAGACCTCTCATATCGTCATCGAAGTAGCTCTCGTCAACCTCAACCTGAACTTCAAGCGTATCCTGATGATCGACACGGTCGACTATCATCATGTAGTTGGGCGTCGTCTCATCCATCTCAAGAAGCGCCGTCTCGACCTGTGACGGGAATACGTTGACTCCGCGGATGATGAGCATGTCATCACTTCTTCCCTTGAATTTCTGTATCCTCGGTGTCGTACGTCCGCAATCACACTTACCGTATTCTATGCTTGTAAGATCCTTTGTCCTGTATCTTATGAGCGGCAGACCTTCTTTGGTCAGTGTTGTAAATACAAGTTCTCCCGTAACATTTTCTCCTATAGGTTCGAGCGTCTTGGGATCTATTATCTCGGGGAAAAAGTGGTCATCATGAACGTGAAGTCCTTTGTGGAAGCTGCAGTCACATGCCACTCCCGGTCCCATGACCTCGGAAAGACCGTAAATATCAAAAGCATTTATATGAAGCTCATCTTCTATCATGAGCCGCATGTTCTCGGTCCACGGCTCAGCTCCGCATATTGCAACCCGAAGCTTCAGATCATCTATTATCCCGTTTTCTTTTGCGACTTCCGCAATATGAAGCAGGTACGAAGGCGTACAGGCGATCGCGGTAACTCCGAAATCCTGCATCATAGTGAGCAGTTTCTTGGTGTTTCCCGTTGACTGCGGAACGACCATCGCGCCCATGAACTCGGCACCGTAGTGTGCCCCGAGACCTCCGGTGAAAAGACCGTATCCGTATGCTATCTGAATGATGTCCTTCGATGTGACTCCGGCTCCGGTCATGCACCTTGCAACACACTCGGCCCATATGTCTATATCACGTCTCGTATATCCGACGACCGTTGCTTTACCCGTGGTCCCGCTCGATGCATGAACACGGACAATCTGTTCACG
>CADCPL010000043.1 GCA_902803305.1 uncultured Lachnospiraceae bacterium | reverse complement strand
TTCCAGCTGAGCTGGTCAACGATCTGCTCGTTTTCTTTTGTCGTATTATCTCTGATCGTATTGATGGAATGAGTATAGAAAGCGATCGTCATAATGGCGATGCTTATGATCGCGATCACGGTAAAAGACAGGGATATTGTCCACTGAAGGCTTCTCTTTTTGTACTCGTTCTTAATGTATTCTATCATCAGTTATTGTCTGTATTTTGAAGGAGATATTCCGAAATGCTTCTTAAAAACGTAACTGAAATAATTGGGCTCTTCATATCCGACCAGTCCTGCGATGATGTAACTCTTTTCATCTGTCGTATCAAGAAGTCTCTGCGCTTCATTCATCCTTACCTGTGTAAGATATGTAACAAAGCTGACTCCCGTCTCCTTCTTGAAAACCGCTGAAAAATATGATGCTCCGACTCCGAGATGAGAACATATCTCATCAACGGACAGACTGCTCTCATTGTAGTGATCGTTAATGTACTGCTTTGCATCCTCCGCAAGCTTTTTCGTTGTATCCATTCTGACGTTGCTGATCTTCTCCCAGAGAATGCTCGTCAGCTCTATGAGCCTGTCGGCAAAAGCATCCATGGATGAAAATCCTGCCAGTTCTTCATTCGTATTTATATTTCCGAGTCCCGTTCCGACTATGCTGATATCATGTCCTCTTGACAGTCTCAGGAGTTCAACCATGAACTCGGCATAAAATATCTGCAGCTGATTAAGATTGATGTTTGATCTTTTCAGCTTATCGATAAACCCTCTGATCTCGGATTCAAGACTCTCTCTTGTTCCTACCTTGACCTGCCTCATGATATGTCTTATCTGTTTTTCACTTACATAATCCTCTATCGGATATGAAGGCTCGACATCACTTATGCATATCGCCTGATTCTCACCGACGAATATCCGGTGATGAAAAGCATCCTTGGCTTCCAGGAATGATGTGTGTATGCTCTCGGCATTTCCGTATGTCCTTCCGATACCTGCGGAAACATTTGCGGAAAGCGCGCGGTGTGCCACTTTGCATATCCTGTCCATCTCATCAACGAAGACCTGTCTTTGCGCAGTACTCTTAAGTCTTGCAAGTACGCATACCGTATCGAGATATACAAAAACCTCGACCGGAAGAACGTCTTTAAACCTTTCCTCAACGATCTGTTTAAGAGACACGGCCATCAGATTTTTATCAAGTGTTTCTTTGCCGCCTTCCATCGGAGTGATACGAAATGCTCCGGCACAGTAAAACGCGGATTCGATCCGTAGATCAAAATCCTTCTGATAACGTTCCAGGTCAAACTGAAGCTCACGTCCTTCGAGCAGTCCGATGATAAGCTGTTCCTTTATCATGGGTCTGCTGTCTTCATAATACTTGGACAACTGCTCAACATTCCTGCGCTGCTGCAGCTGTTCATCAAGCCTCTCTTTTATGCGCGTAAAAATAGCCTTAAGCTCCTCCGCATCAACGGGCTTAAGTATGTACTCTTCCGTCTCGAGACGGATCGCCTCTTTGGCATATTCAAAATCATCGTATCCGGAAAAGATGACACTGCGAAGATCGGGAAACTTTTCCTTTAGCCTTTTCAAAAGAGTAAGTCCGTCCATAAACGGCATCTGGATATCGGTCATGACAACATCCGGCTCAACAGTTTCCGCAAGCTCCAGTGCTTCCTCGCCGTTCTCTGCCGTTCCCGCGACCGTAAAACCGATCTCTTCCCAGTTTATTCTTTTTCTTATGGCTTCCCTGACTTCTTCTTCGTCATCCACCAGAATTACTTTGTAATAATCCATATGGTCAAGTTTATCATTCCTTCAGTAAAAGTGTCAAAGGGGACGGCTGTTTAGACCGTCCCCACTAACACTATTTTTCAATTCAATATATAAAGTTGTGATCAGTTCTTCTTTCTCTTTGACAGTACATCAAGTGTAACGGCCAGAAGAAGTACCACACCTTTGAAGATCTTCTGAACATCAGTCGTGAATCCCATCAGTGACATACCGTTGTTAAGGATACCCATGATGAAAGCACCGACAACAGCTCCTACGATAGAACCGGCACCACCGGCAACCGCAGCACCACCGATATAACATGATGCGATGGCATCCATTTCGAAACCGTCACCGGCCTTCGGTGTAGCAGATCCGTTTCTTGCTGCGAGCACGATACCTGCGATCGATGACAGGAATCCCATGTTAACATATACCCAGAAGAAAACTTTGTTCGTATCGATACCGGAAAGGTTTGCTGCCTTTCTGTTACCGCCAAGTGCATATATCTGACGTCCTGCTACAGTCTTGCTCGTAATGAATCCGTATACTGCGATCAGTATTACCATGATCAGAAGTACGAAC
>CADCPL010000042.1 GCA_902803305.1 uncultured Lachnospiraceae bacterium | reverse complement strand
CTCTCCCACATGACTTTCGCAATGTATTCCTCAGGCGCCGGAAACGACAATGTCTCTTTGATCTGAGACAAAGTAAATCCTCTGTCGGTCAGATGCCTTACGGAATCTCCGGCAGCGGCATTCATAGTAAAATCATGAAGCGCTTTGGCAAAAAAACTGTTCTGGTCACTCATATTTTCGGCAAATGATACAAATCGGACAAAAGGGTATTGCGGAAACCGTTTCCGGAAACTATTATATGTAGCAAAGCAGAATTGTCAATCGATCGGAGGATGTTATGGGAATCGAAAGAATAAGGGAAGAAGTGTTTTGCAATGAGGTTGAGACCAAACTTTCTGAGGCGGCATCAAGACTGTACCAGAGAGACATCGGAGAGCTTACTGATGCGCAGATCTATAACTGCGTGCTGCAGATGACAAAGGATTTTACCCAGGCAAGTAATCAGATAAAAGGTGACAAGAAGGTCTACTATATATCGGCGGAATTTCTTATCGGAAAGCTGCTGTCGAACAATCTCATCAATCTCGGCATATATGATAAGGTTCGTGAAGTGCTCGTAAAATACGGCAGGGATATAACCGCCATTGAGGAAGTGGAGAATGAACCTTCACTTGGTAACGGCGGACTCGGACGTCTTGCCGCGTGCTTCCTTGACTCGATCGCAACACTCGGTCTTTGCGGTGACGGTATCGGACTTAACTATCATTTCGGCCTGTTCAAGCAGATATTTGATGACAGGCTGCAGACCGCGGTTCCGGATAAATGGATCACGGAGCGTTCATGGCTTCACAAGACGGACATGGGATTTGACGTACGTTTTAAGGACATGAAGGTCAGATCCGTGCTTTACGATATCGATGTCATCGGCTACGAGAACGGTGTGAACAAGCTCCATCTGTTTGATATCGATACCGTTGATGAGTCGATAGTCAAGAAGGGCATTTCCTTTGACAAGGAAGACATAGAGAAGAACCTGACTCTGTTCCTCTATCCCGATGATTCGGATGAGGCGGGAAATCTTCTCCGTATATATCAACAGTACTTTATGGTATCAAATGCCGCACAGCTCATTCTGAAGGAACTTCACGACAAGCAGATCGATCTTCACAAGATGTACGATCATGCCGTTATACAGATCAACGATACTCATCCGACGATGGTAATCCCCGAGCTTATCAGGATTCTTACCGAGGAGAAGGCGATGTCGATGGATGAGGCGATAGATGTTGTCTCGAAGACGTGCGCATATACGAACCACACCATCCTTGCGGAGGCTCTTGAGAAGTGGCCGGTAGAATATCTTGAAAAAGTTGTTCCCCAGCTCATGCCCATCATCAAAGAATTGGATAAGAGAGTACGTGCAAAGTATAAAGATGAAAAGGTATGGATCATCGATAAAGAGAAGCGCGTGCACATGGCACACATTGACATACACTACGGCTTCTCCGTAAACGGTGTTGCGGCTCTTCATACGGAAATATTAAAGGAAACCGAGCTCAACTGTTTCTACAAGCTCTATCCCGAGAAGTTCAATAACAAGACAAACGGTATCACTTTCAGAAGATGGCTGATGTCGTGCGATCCCGAACTTGCGAAGGTCATATCGGAGTGTATAGGAGATTCGTGGAAGAAGGATGCATCAAACCTTACACGGCTCATGGACCACGTAGACGACAGCGATCTCATAGATAAGATACTTGCGGTAAAGAAAGAGAAAAAGCAGCAGCTTTGCGACTACATCAAAGCTCATGAGCAGGTTGAGCTTGATGTTGATTCCGTTTTCGACATTCAGATCAAGAGGATGCATGAGTACAAGCGTCAGCAGATGAATGCGCTTTATATCATCCACAAGTATCTCGAGATCAAATCGGGAAAGAAGCCGAAGCGTCCCATGACTTTTATATTCGGAGCCAAAGCGGCACCCGCTTATGTCATAGCGCAGGATGTCATTCACCTGCTCCTGTGCCTCATGGAAGTGATCAATAACGATCCGGACGTATCGGACTGCATGAAGGTCATCATGGTCGAGAACTATAACGTAACTTATGCGGAGAAGCTCATCCCCGCGTGCGATATATCCGAGCAGATATCTCTTGCGTCAAAGGAAGCATCCGGAACCGGTAACATGAAGTTCATGCTCAACGGTGCGGTGACGCTCGGAACAATGGACGGCGCCAATGTTGAGATATGCGATCTTGTCGGAGGGGACAATATATACGTGTTCGGGAAGGACTCGGATACCGTCATAGATCTGTATGCAAAGAGCGCATACGTTTCCAAGGATTATTACAAAAAGAGCAAGGTCATAAAGGAAGCGGTTGATTTTATCACGGATAAAAAGGTCCTGGCAGTCGGCCACAAGAAAAACCTGGAGAGGCTTCAGAATGAACTCCTGAATAAGGACTGGTTTATGACCCTTCTTGATCTTGAAGAGTACATAGAGGTAAAGGATAAGGCATTTGCCGATTATGAAGACAGAAGCGCATGGGGCAAAAAGATGCTCGTTAACATCGCGCAGGCGGGATTCTTCTCATCAGACAGGACGATAGCGGAGTATAACCGTGACATTTGGAAGCTTTGATGACTGTCACATTGTCACTTTAAAATCATAAAATCACTATTGTATGTTCCGGCATATGGTGCTATAATTGATACACCAATTGAGGAAGATCTATAAGAAAGGCAAAGATCATGCAGGTTGGAGCAATAAGCGCGGCAATGTCAACGCCGTATGTTTACAACACGAATACCATTAACAGAGCTTCCATGAACAAGATAAGTCCCATCGAAGACGATCTGCTCGAAGCAAAGACGGATTTTAGCGGACTGACGGAAGAAGGCAATACCAATCCTCTCGCGATAGGTCAGACCAAAGATTTTGCCTCCGTCTTGGAAATGCAGTTCCAAATGGGCGCACAGAATGCTGCGAGGCTCGGATTACAATAGGTATGAAATAGGGCGGATACACCGCCCTATTTTATTGCATGAACGGGGATAAATGAAACCTGTATTGTCTGTTGAAAATATGAGAAAGAGCGATGCGCATACGATAAGCCTTGGCACGAGCGGCAGAGAGCTTATGATGCGCGCCGCAAAGGGAGCGTTTGACAGCGCCATTTGGAAGACGCCGATCCTCATAGTATGCGGGAGCGGGAACAACGGTGGTGACGGCTATGCGCTCGCATTATGCCTTAAAGAAGCAGGGATGGACTGTGATATTTTTCCTGTAACGGGCAGATTTTCCGAAGACGGAAGATATTACTGTGATAAATGCAGGGAAAAAGGTATCGCGATAGTAAACGATCCCGGAGATCTTTCGGCTTATGCGACAATAGTAGACTGTATGCTCGGAACGGGTTTTTCAGGACCTGTCAGGGATGACTATAAAAGTGTGATAGAAGCCATAAACGCTGCGGGTGCATATGTAATATCCATTGATATAAACAGCGGACTTGATGCCGATACAGGAATGGCAGAATGCTGCGTCAGATCGGATCTGACCGTTTCGGTCGGCGGATTTAAGCCGGGTCATTTTCTTAACATGGCAAAGGATGTCATGAAGGAAAAAATCAATTGCGATATCGGCATAGAACCTGTAGATGAGCCGTATGGGCTGATCGAGGCGGATGATGTTTCCAATGTTCTCGGAAAGAGGCCGGGCTACTCGAATAAGGGTACTTACGGTTATACGGCACTGATCGGAGGCAGCGTCAGATACAGCGGAGCCATAAGGCTT
>CADCPL010000041.1 GCA_902803305.1 uncultured Lachnospiraceae bacterium | reverse complement strand
GCAGCCAAGGAAAGTAAGATCAAGAGCGAGATCATAGAAGTTGTGGGCAGTTATACAAAGGAAGAGGCACAGGCCGATGTTCACGTAATAGAGAATCAGATCCTTAAGAAGGTTCAGGAAATGTTTGATTCGGATTTCGTGTACGAGGCGTATTTCCGCGACATCAAGTTCCAATGATATAATCGGGAAATGAATGGACTCATTTCCCGCTGCGCCGATTGCGAGACGCTGAAAGCGTCCTTCCGTTCGCAATCGTGTGCATAAAACATTTATCGCATCAGAGCGGAGCGAAGATGCGAGAATCGAGGTGAGCTTAATGGGCGAAGTTCTCTCGCAAAATGAGATTGATAGTCTTCTTCAGGCCCTAAGCTCAGGTGAACTTGACGCAGAGGATATCAATAGCATTGACGAGCGATCGGCGAAAAGTTACGATTTCAGGCGCCCGGCAAAGTTTTCAAAAGAGCATCTGCGAACGCTCGAGATAATCTTTGAACATTACGGTCGATTGCTTTCGACCAACCTGCCGGTCTATCTGCGAAAAAACATACAGGTCAGCGTAGTTAACTCGGAAGCATGTACGTTCTCGGAATTTTCAACGGCCCTGGCGAATCCGGTACTGCTGGCGGTAGTGAACTTCGAACCGCTTGGCGGAAACGCACTTCTCGAGATAGCAGCAAACCTCGGTTATGCGATAATCGACAGGATGCTCGGAGGGCAGGGAACGCCTCTCGACAAGAGCAGGGACTTTTCGGAGATAGAAAGATCGATCATTGACAAGATCATAACGGTGTGTGTGCAGCTGCTCAGGGAACCGTGGAAGAACGTTACGGAGATCAATCCTTTCCTCGAGAGGGTCGAGACCAACCCGCAGTTCGCACAGATCATCGCACCATCGGAAATG
Organism: uncultured Lachnospiraceae bacterium; assembly: GCA_902803305.1. Classification (GTDB taxonomy): domain Bacteria; phylum Bacillota; class Clostridia; order Lachnospirales; family Lachnospiraceae; genus UBA2868. The sequence goes on along the minus strand of CADCPL010000041.1, from coordinate 5,794 downwards.
ATCGCCATCGTCACTCTTAACATCAAGATCGGTGATGTGGAAGGACTGATGAACGTGTGTCTTCCGTATTTCACACTCGAGTCGGTCATGGATAAACTGAATACGAAGTACTGGTTCGCTAACATGAAAGACAATAGCGGCGAGGAGTTCGGCGAACACATCGAGACGATAATCAGAAAGATATCGATGCCGATAAGAGCAGTTCTCGGATACAGCAAGATAACGGTAAGCGACTTTATAAACCTGCAGCTGGGAGATATAATCAAGCTTGGAAGCAAAGTCGATTCGGAACTGGATATATACGTCGGAAATATACAGAAGTTCAAAGCTCTCCCGGGTACGTCGAGAGACGGATACGCGGTAAGAGTTACGGAAATATTAAGAGAGGAGGAATAGAGTATGGACGGAATGCTATCACAAGATGAAATAAATGCTCTGCTAAGCGGCGGAATACCACCCGCTGATGATGCACCGGCTGACGCTTCCGGGTCTGTACCCGATGCTCCTCCTGCGGACGCGGCAAGCGCTGATCTGGGAGATCAGGAAGATCTTACCGAAGAGGAGAAGGACGCGGTCGGTGAGGTTGCCAACATCAGCATGGGTACATCGGCAACAACGCTGTTCTCTCTTGTAAACCGAAAGGTCAATATCACAACCCCGGTTGTCGATATGGCCACATGGGATACGATAGTAAACGAATACGAGCGGCCCTGCGTGTTCATCAAGATCAAATATACTGTAGGTCTTGAAGGAACCAACATCTTGATACTGAAGGAACATGATGTTAAGATCATTACTGACCTGATGATGGGAGGTGACGGTACTGACATCGAGGATACGGAACTGACGGATATCCATCTGTCGGCCATATCCGAGGCGATGAACCAGATGATGGGATCATCAGCCACTTCGCTTTCATCGATGCTGGGTCGTATGATAGATATCAGCCCGCCGGAGGCTGATCTCGTAGATGTAGCAGGCCTGGAGAAACAGGAGGACATTTCTTCCTTCCTTCTCGGACGGTTCGTGCGGATCACATTCAGGATGCAGATCGGGGATCTGGTTGACAGTAAGATCATGCAGTTGTATCCTATTGACTTTGCAAAGAACCTTTATGATTATTTTATGGACAGTCAGGAGCCCGAAGCTCCGCCGGCACCGGAACCGGCACCGACGATGGCTCCGCCGAGCATGGGAGCGCCTTCAATGGCGCCGCCTCCGATGGCTGCTCCGACAATGCCCCCGCCGACAATGGCAGCACCGAGTATGGGTGCACCTGCGATGGATTTTTCCATGGGAATGGGAATGCAGCCGCAGATGGGAGCGCAGCCGATGGGCATGGGGATGCCCAACATCAATATCCAACCTGCAAGCTTTACTCCGTTCTCAACAGATGTAAACGCCCTGCAGACTCAGGAGAACATATCACTGATCAAAGATGTGCCTCTTGAGGTAACTGTAGAATTAGGCAGGACAAGTAAAGCGATTTCTGATATACTAGATTTTGCACCCGGTACTATCATCGAACTTGACAAGATAGCCGGTGAGCCTGTAGACGTACTTGTAAACGGCAAGCTCGTAGCAAAAGGTGAAGTAGTAGTTATTGAGGAAAACTTTGGTGTCAGAGTCACCGAAATAATCAACTAAGATATCTAGAGGAGAAAGAACGATGGCAAAAAACATTCTTATCTGTGATGATGCAGCATTCATGCGAATGATGATCAAGGACATTCTCTCAAAGAACGGATACAACGTAGCCGGCGAAGCAGAGAATGGAGCCAAGGCTGTGGAGAAGTATGCAGAGCTCAAGCCCGACCTTGTTCTTATGGACATCACGATGCCTGAAATGGATGGTATCCAGGCGCTGAAAAAGATCAAGGAGACCGACCCTTCCGCACTTGTTATCATGTGCTCGGCAATGGGTCAGCAGGCGATGGTTATCGAATCGATCCAGGCGGGTGCGAAGGACTTTATCGTTAAGCCTTTCCAGGCAGACAGAGTTATAGAGGCCGTTAAAAAAGTAGTAGGATAATATGGTACTGACAGGTTTATCAGACAGGGCAGAAGGCTTTACGCAGTTTCTGACCGTGATTTTGGTTTTCCTTTTGGTGCTTGCACTTACTTATCTGACGACCCGTTTTGTGGGCACTTATCAGAAAGCAAGAACAGCTGCCGGTAACATTGAAGTCATAGAGACTTACAAGATCACGAACGGTAAGTATCTTCAGATCGTCAGAGTCGGCGGCAAGTATGTTCTAATAGGGATCGGCAAGGATGATATCACAAGTATATGTGAGCTTTCTGCCGATGACATCAAACCGGTATCGGAGAGTGCGGCTGTGCCTGCTCTTACATTTAAGAACATTTTGGATAAAGCCAAAGAACGTATCGGTAAAGGCGATAATGAAAATGAGAAATAGCGGTAGCATTGGGGGCAGAAGAGCAGCAGTGATCTTTTGCTTCCTTGTGTATTTAGTGGCGTTTTTCTTTATGTCACCCACAAATGTATATGCGAGTGATGTTAACGAACTCGGACTGTCAACCGACAATGTACCCGACAGGCCGACCGTTATACGGGAACCCGGAACGGCTACCGAGCGTGAGGACATCAGTGAACTGAATGTTTCAAATAATCTCTCGGTAACTTATACGGACAGGCAGGGGAATCTGTCGGGAGCTCTTCGTATCCTCATAATACTGACACTCATCGCACTCGCACCGTTCCTCGTGATAATGATGACAAGCTTCACGAGGATACTGATAGTTCTTCATTTTGTCAGATCGGCGATCGGTACACAGACGGCACCACCCAATCAGGTGCTTGTTGGACTGACTCTGTTTCTGACTTTTTTTATTATGAATCCGGTAATAACGGATATCAACACGAATGCGGTCAAGCCGTTTGAAGCGGGCGAGATGACACAGCAGGAATTCATCGACACCGCCATGCAGCCGCTTCGGGAATTCATGTATCCGCAGACCCAGACAAAAGATGTCAGGCTGTTCATGGATATAGCCAAGATAGAAGATGTAGAATCCATTGATGACATACCGACGCGTGTGCTTGTTCCCGCGTTCGTGATAAGTGAACTGAGGCGTGCTTTCATCATCGGATTCCTGATATACATTCCGTTCATTGTCATAGACATGGTCGTCGCGTCCACGCTGATGTCCATGGGTATGATGATGCTGCCGCCGACCACGATCTCGATGCCTTTCAAGATACTGCTTTTCGTACTCGCGGACGGCTGGAACCTCGTTATCGGAAACCTTGTGAAGACATTCTACTAGCGATATTGAAAGACAGCGAATGATTTGCACATTTGCAACAAAAAGACTTGGAGCGCGTTGTTACTTAGCGAGGTTTTGTCGAGCTTAGTAACGTGACGCGCGGAAACGAGCGCAAGCGCCTTTTTGTGCAAATAGTGCAAAGCGTGAGCGTCATAAAAAGGGGGAACAGTACTATGATGGATATTGATAACGTAACGACTATCACCAGGACCGCGCTCTACACGATAATCAAGTGTTCCGCCCCAATGCTTCTCGTGTCGCTTGTTATCGGACTTGCGGTATCCATTTTTCAGACGGTAACATCCATACAGGAACAGACGCTGACATTTGTTCCCAAGGTTCTCGGGATATTCACGGCGATAATGATACTGGGACACTGGATACTCAATGAGGTCGTCGTGTATACGGAGGAACTGTGGAACGGTTTCAGTCTCTATATCAGGTAATATATGATCAATTATCCTTTTACATTTGAAGACCTGGAGTTTTATCTGCTCGTGATGGCAAGGGTATCCGCATTCATGTTTGTGGCTCCGTTCTTTTCGATGTCCAATACACCGCGAAGGCTTCGGGCGGGATTTTCGATCATCTTGTCGTTCCTTCTCGTGCATACGCTTACCGATCACAGTGTCCCTGCGTATTCAACCGTTCTGGGATATTCGACGATAGTGCTCAAGGAGACGATCACGGGACTGCTCATAGGACTTGGCGCCAATATGTGTATGTCGATCGTACACTTTGCCGGTAAGGTTGCGGACATGGAAGTCGGACTATCCATGGTGCAGCTTTTTGATCCGCTGACAAGGGACGGAACGGGTTTCATGGGAAGCTTTTATCAGTACATACTGATACTGATAATGCTCGTTACGAACATGCATTATTATTTCCTGAGAGCGTTTGTCGAGACCTTTTCACTGATACCCATCGGGGGTGCGAATTTCTCTTCCGAGAAGATCATGACAACGATGGTACAGTTCCTGACCGATTTCATCACGATATCGTTCAGGCTCTGTCTTCCGATAGTGGCCGCTATGCTCCTGCTCAATGCGATACTCGGAGTGCTGGCCAAGACCGCACCGCAGGTCAATATGTTCTCGGTCGGTATTCAGATCAAGATCATTGTTGGTCTCGGAATACTGTTCCTGACGATCGGCACGATACCAAGCGCATCGGAGTTCATCTTCAAAGAGATGAGGATCATGATGACCGCGATGGTAGAGTCGATGCAGTGAGGAGGGACCCACGTAGTGGGAGGAGGCCTTACTGCACGGGGAGCGCCTATCAACGAAGTTGATTTGAATGCGCGACCCTCCAATAGTGGAGATTAAATGATTTACGGGGAAGAGCTTCTTCAACTTAATCTGCAGCTGTTTGCCAAAGAAGGTGCCGGCGGTGAAAAGACCGAACCCGCAACCGAGAAAAAGCTTACAGATGCCAGAAAGGAAGGACAGGTTGCCAAGAGCCGTGAACTCGGACAGGCGTTTGCTCTTCTTGCGCTGTTCCTTGTACTCAAGATCTGGGCGGGGACCATCGGACATACATTCCTGAATTCATTCCGCATCAACTATTCGCGGATGAAGGAAATGACAACGCTGGTAAACGGAGATATATCTGTCAAGGATTTCTGCAGACTGCTCAACATGAACATCACGCAGATGGCAGGTATCGTGGCACCGATATTTATCGCAGCCGTCATCGTTGCGATAGTAACGGATATAATGCAGGTCAAGTGGGCGCCGACGACCAAACCGCTTATGCCCAAGTTCTCGAAGATCAATCCGATCAGCGGGTTTAAGAGGATATTTTCGAAAGAGAAGCTTCTTGATCTTTTAAAATCACTCGTTAAGCTTTTCCTTCTCGGATATATGGCATACTCCACGATAAAAGGCGAGTTTGCCGTGCTGTTTTCGCTCTTTGACATGGAGCTTATATCCGCCATCGGGGTGATAGGAGATATCGCTATCAACCTGGGACTTAAGATAAGTGCACTTTATATCGTCATCGGTTTTGTTGACTTCGGCTATCAGAAGTGGAAATTCGCCGAAGACATGAAGATGACGAAGCAGGAAGTCAAGGACGAATGGAAGAACGCAGAAGGAGATCCTGCGATCAAAGGACAGCAGAAACAGAGGATGCGTGAAGCATCAAGACGAAGGATGATGCAGTCGGTCCCTTCGGCTGATGTCGTCATCACGAACCCTACGCATTTTGCCGTTGCGATCAAGTATGATGTAAATGTTTTTGATGCGCCTTTCGTTGTCGCAAAGGGTGAGGATTTTCTTGCGGCGCGTATCAAAGAAAGAGCTGCCGAAGCAGGAGTCGACATAGTTGAGAACAAGCCTCTTGCAAGGATGCTCTACTACAATGTGGATCTCGGAAGTCCTATCCCGCCCGAGCTCTACCAGACTGTTGCGGAGATACTCGCAGCTATATACAATGCACGTGCTGCGGGATAGTTATTTAATGTTAATTTTAGAGACAAACTGCAAGAGAATGATTTATT
>CADCPL010000040.1 GCA_902803305.1 uncultured Lachnospiraceae bacterium | reverse complement strand
TAGTGAATCCGTTTTAACACAATTCCCAAAACGTTACGGCGGACGATGCCGCTACATTTAGCGAATCCACCCCGTTGTGCATGGGGATAATGGATATATGATCGCTCTCTGCGAGGGTATCTGCGCAAATTCCGTCTCCTTCGGATCCGAAAACGATCGCGCGCTTATCTCCCTGTTTCAGGACCGGATCGGTAAGCGGTATCGCATCATCCGAAAGTGCCATTGAGATGACGGTAAATCCGGCATCCTTCAAGGTTTTGACATATCTTTCCTCTTTCCGGATGTACGTCCACGGTATCTGAAAGACCGTGCCCATAGAGACCCTTGCGGATCTTCTGTAAAAAGGATCTGTCGAATCATACGTCAACAGGAACGCATCCACACCGAGCGCCGCTCCCGACCTAAATATCGCTCCGACATTTGTCGGGTTGACTATGCCTTCAAGAACTGCGATGCATTTTGAAGTCCGCAGAAGCTCGTTCATGTCTGGAAGTTCCGGCCGCTTGAAAGCCGCCAATATCCCTCTTGTCAGGTTAAATCCGGTGATCCGGTTTATGACATCCAGTTTTGCCGTAAATACATCCACCGGCCTGCTGCGGTCGATTATAAGCTTTACAGCATCATTTTCCAGGGCTCCCTCTTCAACAAAAAAAGAGATCGGTCTGGCACCATGATCAAGGGCCCGCTCTATCACCATCGGTGTCTCGGCTATGAACAGCCCCCGGTCCGGCTCGTTGTAATGAAGCAGCTGGGGCTCATTATATTTTGCATAAAGCTCAACCCGTTCATCATCAATATCCTCAATACGAATGATATCTGTCATTATATTCTGCTCTTTCCCGCTATACAATATCCGACACTTTGCATCCGGCAACGCTTATCAGATCGCCCGCCGCGATCTCGATCTGAAATCCAACCTTTCCTGCGCTCACATATACCTTATCAAACTCTGCCACACTCTCATGAATGTATGTCGGAAACTGCTTTTTCATTCCGATCGGTGAACATCCTCCATGCACATATCCCGTAAGCGGCAGCAGTTCCTTCTGCTTGATCATTGCAACCGCCTTCTCGCCGCAAGCTTTGGCAGCCTTCTTCAGGTCAAGTTCTTCCCTGACCGGAACGACAAAAACATAGTATGCGCCGCTCTTTCCGCGGGTAACAAGTGTCTTGAACACTCTCCTTGGATCTTCTCCGAGTATCCCCGCTATCTCTTCACCGCTAAGTGTCGCATCCTGCTCATATGTATGGCTCTCATACGGTATCTTCTTCCCGTCAAGGACCCGCATCACATTAGTCTTTTCCATAGATCGATCCCCTCTTTAGCTCAATCCTGTCCAGGATCCCCTGAACACCGATATTCCGGTGCGTCAGATACATCCTTGCGACATCTTCGATAAAAGATCTGTCGGCGCCCGTTTTTTTACTTATCTTTTCAAGGCTTACATCCCTGTCAATATATCGTATGATCTTCGAAACAAGCCTGTAACCGTCTTTCTTATCGGTAACATCCGGTTTGTCGTCATCCGGATATGCAGGCTTTGCATGACCGTAGTATATGACCTTGGGCTTAAGGTCCAAAAGCTTCTCCCAGCTGTCTGCGATCTGCGTATTCGTATGAAGTTCCAATTCATACAGCGGGTTCAGATCCCCGACAAAGAGTTCTCCATTATCCAGGCACAACGAGATACTGTCATCACTATGTCCGGGAGTATGCATGATCTGTCCCGAAATCCCGATCCTTGCCAGAAAATCACGAGAGCCCGCAATATCAATAAAGATCACGCTGGTATCATCTATGGGCTTAAAACCCGAGCCCGACTCCTTCTCGAAAATACAGTCGCTATCGTGAATACGATCCTTCTGAACATCTGCCACTACAATGACTGGTCCCATGTCGGCGATCTGCTGAGCGATGCCCATGTGATCCGGATGAAAATGCGATATAAGGATGTAATCGATGCCCTGTACCGGTATGTCCAGTTCCCCCACAGCAGAGCAAAAATCATGAAATGTTCCTGCCCACCCGGTATCAAAAAGAAGCCTTCCTCCATCACCTTCAATAAGATATGTGTTGGTCCCGGAATAATTAAGTTCACGAATGGTCATATTACCTTCACTCCGGGTTCTCATCTCCCACCAAATGTACCGTCTGATATGTATGCCCGGTCGCAGGCAGGAACTTATCGATCACGTCCTTCGTCTTCATCTTCAGGCTTGATGTGCATACACAAGGATGACACCCCAGATACTCTCCCTCAAGTACATCCTCATCAATGAGAAGCTTTACCTGATGATCCCTGTCATTCATCAGCCCTATGATACTGACCGCACCCGGCTCTATATCAAGATATCTGAGCATATCCTCAGCATCAGCAAATGACAATCTCGCCGAATTGATCTGCGCCGAAAGCTCCTTTGTCTTGAACTTCTTGTCTCCGGGCATCATGAGCAGATAGAAGTTCGTCTTCTGTCTGTTACATAAAAAAAGATTCTTGCAGATGATCACTCCGAGCACCGCATCTATCTTGTTGCATGCTTCCATGTTATCAGCCCGTTCATGATCCGTTCTCTGATATTCTATCCCAAGATCATCGAGAAAATCATATGTCCGCAGTTCTCTTTCCAATCTGCCTTCAGTATTCTCCGGTCTGCCGTTATAAAGTTCCATGATCATATCCCCAGTTCAACCTTCAGTTTATCGTATCTCTTGGCTTCCTTCTCCTT
>CADCPL010000039.1 GCA_902803305.1 uncultured Lachnospiraceae bacterium | reverse complement strand
TATTTCTCCGACGGAAGAATTAAGCGCTGCCGCTGCCTGCCCCCACTTTTTAAGAGCATTCGGGTCCTCATAATAGAAGCATGCCTCGGAAACTTCCAGCTCATCTGCCTTTATCTGCATACGGATCTCCACGTTATCGCCGGGTTCATACGTTCCCGCACACAGCACGTTCCAGTGATTGACAGTAAAGTAAACATCATTTGATACGCCGTTTACAAATACCTCCCCTTCCTGACGATGGGGTGCATAGAAATAAAAATAAAGGGGCATCTTCTCTGTTATCGGAATGTTGTAGACAATGAACCCTTCCTCCGCTGTCCGTACGTATCTTCCGGTGCCTTCTTCCTCGGCTCCGTCCAATGTGATCTCCGGCTCTGCCTTGATATAGACCGGATCATCGCTCCAGTAGGATACAAGCCTGTTCTGTTTTTCAAATGTGTTGCCGGCACTTATATCATCATCCTTAAATCCGGGCGGTGCGATATATGCCATCGGAAGAGCATCTTCGTTCTTATATGCATGGTACGTGCCGTTGTATGACATCGGTGCGTACGGTTTTTCTATCGAATCAAATCTCGAAACATAGTATCTAATGCCGAACAGGTCATCGACAAAAGCCGTGCTTCCTCCATTGTAATACGTAAAATAGACGGTCTTACAAAAACCGAAGTTCGTAAGCCAGTCGAGTATCTCATCCTTTTCGCATGAACTGTCATGTGACAATCCGATGTAATCAAACATGGCCGGATCGTTTATGGCTCTGTCAAAATCCTTTTCTATCCTGTAAAAACCGCCATCTTCAGACTTGATATAGGAGATGACGTCACTGATATCACGGTAATCGTCTTTAAACTTTGAAATCTCCGGGAATGTTCCGCCGTATGAGTTCAGGCATACATACGATGTCTTTGCACTGTAGAGCATTTCAAACACCGACACTGTCATGAGGACCAAAAATGCCCCCGTGCGGATCTTTCCCTGTCCGGATAGGAACAATGATGCCGCCACTATTACCGCGATAAGCATTGCATTTATCACAAGCCTTGTTACGTCCAGATACGGATTACCTGCGATCATAAGCCATGCCATATACAGGCAGATAACAAGCGCGGATATCCATATGATCTTCTTTCCGCCGATTCCTGCTTCCCCGGTCGCATCACTGTTTTCGATACCGACGTCTTCAGTCTCACCATAAACATACGATACGAATCCTTTGTAACCGATCGCAATGACTATGATACTGATATAGTATGCATATCTCCAATAGAACCCTTCCGGATTATTGAACCCGTGCCACACCGCATCAAAAGTGTTGATCCACATCGAGACCGCAACAAATGCCATCAGTAACAGATTCGCGATCTTTTCCCGAATGGATATCTTCTTTGACAGGAAATACACGATCGCAAAAAACAGTGCTGCCACCGAGCAGTATATAAGCGGCCTCAGATCATTTCTCGCGGTCCCGGAGAACATCCCCGCGAACAGCTGGTTCATCGGAAATCGTCTGTAGAACCCGTAATCCGCGCCCTCCGTCGTTTTTTCACCAAGAAGCGACAAGCCTGTTCTTATCAAGAAAAAACCGTCGATGAGAAGTATGGTCACGCCGGCGATTATGATATGAGGAAGTCTCTTAATAAGATTCTTGTCATTGATCAGTCTGGTAAAATAAAGAGCTGCGAGGAATATAACGAGCATGAATCCCATATGATAATTGACAAAGATGTAATAGCATGCGGATATGATAAAGGATATGCGGCACTTTCCTTCTTCCGCAAACCTTAAGAACAGATACAGGACAAGCGGCAGCACAGCAAGTGCCCCGAAGTAAATGGTAAGTACCATATACCCGAAAAAAAATGCGGAGAAAGAGTATCCCGTGGAAAACAAAAGCGACATCCACGAAACTTTGTATCTGTTATTCAAAAGAACCGATGCGGAGAGTCCTGCGATCGCGATCTGAAGCGAAAAAACAAATTCGATTCCTGCAACGATCCGATCGCCGGGAAAAAGAAACAGAAGAAAGAGAAGCGGGTCGTGAAGCTGAAATGCAGCAAGTCCCGGAAAATCTCCTCCAAGCGTCTTGGCAAGCATATACGACCAGTCATTCTTCGATCTCATCGTATTTATAAAGTAAGAGTAGAAGTTGACGAATTCCACATCCATGTCACCCGTCAGGATCGAGCCGGAACCGTAAGGGTACATGCCGCAAATGATCCAAAATATCTGAACCATAATAAAAGGGATCAGAAATGCGCATATGTATATCTTTGCTCTGCTGTGTCCCCTGCTTTTCTCTGTCATCTATTGTAAACCTTTCACCGATATCCGCTTATGCAGGTATGTATAATATCTGATCCACGCAAACACAAAACTGATCACCCACACAACGCCTGTGGATACCCATATGCCGGTCCTTCCCATTCCCATATACACCGTCATGAGATACGGGATCGTGAATCTCCCCACGATCTCGACTATGCCGTTAGAAAGCGCGAACAGTCCGTCACCGACTCCGGTCAGGACTCCTCTTATAACATATATGCCTCCGAGCGGAATGTAAAACAGACTTGTTATCCGAAGTCCTCTTGCCCCTTCGGCAACAACTTCCGGCGCGGTAACAAAGAGTCCCGTTAACTTCCCTCCAAACAGCTGCATTGTCGTGATCATCACAACCGCAAGAACAGCCATTATGATAAAACCTTTTTTGTATCCACTGTATACTCTGTCATATTTTTTTGCCCCGTAGTTCTGCCCGCAGAATGTCGCAAGAGATGTACCGAGCGTTCCGAAAGGCTGATGGATAACCTGCTCTATTCTGGAAGTCGCCGTAAACGCCGCCACCATGACCGTTCCGTATGAGTTAACGATACGTTGTACTGCCATGGATGATATCGCGATAAGCCCAAACTGAAGCGACATCGGAACCCCCAGCCGCATGACTTTTATTATCATATCCTTTGATATATGCCAGTCTTTTCGCCTGATCCTAAAATACGGATTAACGATATACGCGTAAATTGCACAGCCGACTGCTGCCGCAAACTGGGCTATTATCGTCGCGATCGCCGCGCCCTTTATCCCCATCTGCAGATTGTATACGAACAAGATATCCAGTCCCACATTAAGAAACGTTGAGAATATGAGAAAATAAAGCGGTGTCCTGGAATCCCCGAGCGCACGTATCATTGCTGCAAGATAATTGTACATGGCTACAAATATCAGTCCCACGCACATATATCTTATATACATTACGGAATCAAGCAGTATATCAGACGGTGTCTCAAGGATCCGCATAAGCGCAGGTGCCGATACGAATCCTACGATACCGAAGAACAAAGGGACCACAAGCATTATGATCCCGGTATTTACTATGCAGTTTCTGACCCTGTCATCATCATGAGCACCGTAGTACTGACTGACCAGGATCCCTCCACCGGATCCTATCCCGTTACAGAGTGCAAAGAAAAGAAAAGTCACGGTAAAAGTCGCACCGACGGCAGCCAGTGCATCCGCGCCCACTATACGACCCACTATTATGGAATCGGCGATATTGTATACCTGCTGAAACAGATTTCCTATAAGTGTCGGAAGTGCAAAGAAAATGATATGCTTTACCGGATCACCTACGGTCATATCGGTTATATGGTCTTTCATATGCTGCATAGCTCAATTATCACCTTTTAATAATTACCGTAGTATTTACCGTAGTATCTGCCGTAATATCTTCCATAGTATTTACCGCCTAAATCCACCTTGTTGAGCACTACTCCGAGGATGTTGCACTCCGCCTTGCGAAGCTGTTCTATCACTCTCTCGGCAAAACTCCTGCCGGTGACCTTGGTCTGAACCACCAGCACCACACCGTCACACTGTTTGGCAATGATGGCAGAGTCTATTACACTTCCGAGAGGCGGTGTATCTATTATTATGTAGTCGAACTGTTCCCTGAGTGTTTGGAGCGCATTACCGAACTTCTTGACTCCAAGAAGTTCAGCAGGGTTGGGCGGTACCGCTCCCGTAGGTATCAGGAACAATTTCGGGATATTGGTCATGAAAATACACTCTTCAAGAGGCTTTCTTCCGGCAAGAAAATGTGCCAGTCCTCCTGTGGTCTTTGACATCTGATATCTTCCGTTCAGGACCGACTTGCGCATATCTGCATCTATGAACAGAACACGCTTTCCCGCTTCGATCATCGAGATTGCCAGATTAAATGATACCGTTGACTTGCCCTCTCCGGGAACACAGCTCGTAAAAGCGATCACCTTTACATCGTCGCCGCAGAAATCTATGTTGGTACGAAGCGTCTTGTACGCCTCACTGAGGCGAAAATCAAGCGTGATCTTTTTGTTGATAGTTATCACATTTCTGTCATCATTTAATGCCATCATTTCCCCCCTCTTCCTTTACCGCTTTAGCTTCTCTTACAAGTCTTGATGCATCGGATAGTGTCTCTGTCATGACCACGTGGGAATGATCCGGTATCGCTTTCTTTTTCTTCTTTTTTCTTCTCTTATCGGAACCCCCTTTGACAAGATCCTCATCGAGTACGGGTATGGTCCCGAGCACCGATAGGTTCAGATACTTCTCAATATCATCCGGATTCTTGATCGTATCATCCATTATGTATATGATGACGATTATCATCACGGCAATGAACGCTCCGGCAACACCGCCTATGGCCGTGTCCCTGAGTATCTTCGGACTCGAGATCTGCGTAGGAAGATTTCCTTCCTCGACGACATTTACGGCTTCCGTGTTCATAACATCGGCTATGTGCTGCGCCGCCGATATCCTGACTCTGTCTGCTATGGCTCTTGCCATATACGGATCGGTGTCCTCTGCAGTGATCGACACAATTCTTGTATCTGTCGGTACCGAAACCGTGATCTTCTTCTTCAGTTTCTCGGTCGTTATATCCAGGCCAAGCTCACTCTGTACCTGTTCAAGCACCGGTCTGCTTGTGACAAGCTCCCGATAGTCCTTGGTAAGCTGAGCTCCCGACTGCAGATCACTGTATGTGAGCGCATCGGAATTCTGCCTGTTGATCACATATATCTTTGTGGTTGATTCATACTTTGGAGTTATAAGGAAAAAACAGATCAGATATGTAACGGCTGCCACCAGAACGGCGCTGCCGATCACTATCCATATCTTGGACAGAACCACTCCCAAGAGTTCCAGGATATCTATCTCGATGACGTCCCCTCCGTCATTTACCGATCGATTATTCTCGTTCATTATATCCCCCTCTCATATTGAGAGCCACGACATTTAAATCCACTTCGTGGAGTCGTGGCCTACGTACTGAAAGTTTTCATAGAAAACTTTCCAGTACCTCAAAGATACTCGCCTCTTATGATCTTTGCCGGATTATCGGAAAAGATCCTTCTGCAGTACTGCTCTCCGTACTTCTTTGCAACATACTTTACAGTCTCACTGATATACGGAGCTCTTCCTGATGTATCATGTGCATCGCTTGCGATAAAATGCACTTTTTCCTCTTTCAGGAGCTTTTTTATGAATGATCTCGTCCTAAGCTTTCCATGCAGTGCTTCGGCATTCACCTGTATGTAGGCACCTTTTTCTATCAGTTCACCTACAGTATCTGTATCCTTTGTAAGTGCACTGTATCTTTCAACATGTGCCATGATCGGAATATATCCAGCATTCCTGACATTTGTTACAGTTTCTATTAGCTCACGCTTATCTGCCGAATATGAAAACTCCAAAAGAACATAATCGGATCCGGCAAGAGTCATTATGCGTCCTTCATCAAGCCACTGTATCACACTAGGGTAATAATAGATCTCACATCCGCTGTAGAGCTTCATATCCGCGATCTTATCATCAGCTGCCGCTATGCAGCGGAGCCTGTCAAAACGTTCCTGCACCATATCCGCATCAGCTTCCATGTGCATGGGATGATAATGATATGTTGCGATAACAGATCTTATTCCTTCATCATGCATGATATGGAGCATCCGGATCGACTGCTCCATATCACGCGCGCCATCATCCACACCCGGGATGATGTGACAATGAATATCCGTAACCTCTGTCATTCTAACGCAACTTAGCCGTTGCTGCTGCAGGTGTGAGCTGAACTATTGTTACAGTACCGTATCCCGGCGATACGAATCCTACATAACCGTTCTTAACCGTACACGGAACTATAATTTTCTTTCCGTTCGTAAGAAGGATATATGCAAACACATTGGTAGCTCCGTTAGGGATTCCCGCAAGTGCCATGACCGTAGGGATCTCTCCGCCCTTATATCCCTTGGGCGCAACGATCGAGACCGAAGTCTTAATATTTGCTGTCATGCCGTTCTGTGCAACGCTTTCCGCTATAAAGGATGCAAGCTTCTCGAGTTCCTTCTGTTCGGGCTGCCTGATCTGCGCGCTTGACGGTGATTTCGTCACGGGATCCACAATGGTTATGGTGCCCGCCGTCGGACTGGGGGCAGCAAATACAACCGTTCCTGCCATCATGGCAAATGCTGCAACAAGTGCTGCAACTGCTTTAATTTTCTTCATAATTCAAACCCTCCATTGAAATTTGCGGCGATCACTGATCAGCCTTTACGTAAAACCTGTCGATCACAAGCTTTTTCAAAGCCTCTTCATCAACTATATATCCCATTTCATATCCATAATCTTCTATCTCACCCGGTTCGATCCTTTTCATCTGTCCCGGAACCGATACTATCTCATCTTCGTCAAGTGACAGGTCAAGCATCAACTTGGTAAGGTATGTCATTTCGTCAAGTGTCAGGTTAGTCTTGATCTTGTCTGATTCCCTGTTATACATGTTGATCGGATACATCAGATTGCGGGATGTCTCTTCCTTGATCGCAGGAAACAACTTCTTAAGGTATGTGATCTGTCGCTTCATCCTGCCCATCGCACTGTCGTCGATATCCGTATCGCGCCTTGCCACAAATATGACCGCGTCTTCTCCGAGAAGAAGGTAGTCAGTTACTCCCTCTTTCATCTTCGGATCCCATTTGGTCAGATCCTCCGGGATGTCTACCCTGATACCTCCGAGAGAATCATTAATATCCGGGATCGCCGATATATCTATCGCAACATATCTGTATATCGGAACATCAAGCAGAAGTTCGCTCACAGTATTTGCCACGGCTTCATTCGTCTTCTCTCCCTGTGTTCCGAAGCTGTGCTGTATCGCTATAGGTCCTTTTATCTGCGTTGCTACTTCATCATTAAGATCGAGAACTTTGATATCCGTAACGGTATCTCTCGGTATACACATGAAGCTCACTGTTTTCTTGATCGCATCAACCGTTCCGAGAACTATGGTGTCCGCCTGGTAAGGATTGATATCAGTATCCGATCCGGTCTTCAGTCCGTAATCATCTATACCGATCACAAGGATATTGATGAGGTTGTCATTATACCTGTACTTCTGACCTTCAAAATCGATCGTCACACCTTCTTCGAACTTGGCAGCCACATTTGCATTGGGATTTTCCACAAGCTCGCTTACCTTCTGCTGTGAGATCGTATTCTCCTCATTGGCCCGAAACATTTCCGCTGTCAGTATGTCCGCCCGCTGCCATTTCCGAAACACTATCACAAAGGCAACCAACAGCACTACTATTATCGCCGACAAAATGATGAGCGCGATCCTTGCCCATTTGGGCACTTTCTTTTCATCCGGCTGACTGTTTTCCAATCAATTCCCCCATCACTGATCTGTGTTTTTTACTACTTTTATCACTCTGGAGACGGTTTCGCTGTCATCATAGGACGTCTTCTTGATCTGTCCTACCATGTATCGTATCTTGGAATCTTCCGTCACCTTGCGCTTTTCTTCTTTACTTAGGTATGCCCAGTCCACCGTGTCATAACCCGAAGGGACCATATCGGATCCGCATTCCGGACAGTAATATCCTGCATTTTCATCGGAATGTGCCGTAACGGTGTTGCATTTATAACAGATAAAAACATATTCCCTTGGATTCTCTTCGTCACCGGCATCTTCTTCGGTTTCGGATTCGGGCCACAGCTCCGACCATAGCGCAGGATCAGGCTTCGGAAACCTGGTTGCAAGAGCTGTCTGCCTCTCTTCCTCGCTCATGCTGTTCCACTGTGATGACTCGATACCGAGAGACACAAAACCCGCGCCACATCTGGGACACTTGCTCGGCACATTTTCTATCAGGTCCAGATATTTGCATTTTACGCAACATCCGACATTCATGATTACTGATATAACCTCATGTCTGTCGGCACTCCGCCTACCGGTGTCACAACCGTTATATCCATCATCGGTCTGTTCGTTACTCCCGAATAGCCTGCATACAGACCGTAAATATATCCGGCTTTACCTTTCATCTGGTTCTTAAACAGTTCATATTTTGTCTTGTCGCAGTACAGTCTCATATACCACTGATATCCGTCACAGTCGTTTACCATGATTGCAAGCCAGTACATTGATCCGACTTCCTTAACGGGCTGAATGTCCATTATCGTTCCGAGCAGATATATCGGAGTTCCGCCAAGATGATTATCCGAATTGTACGAATTGAACTTTGCAAAATCAGCGTATGCAAATCCTGCACTTGCGGGTCTGGGAACAGTTACCGGAGTTGCTCCTCTCTTCGGATTGGTCTTCGAGCGGAACTTAGCTCTCCTCTGGGCCTCCGTCATCAGATCGCCTGCAGAAGATCCCGACGATCCGGACGATGAAGCTGTCTTCTTTGAGCCGGATCCGCTGCTTGTTGTTGTGCTTTCCGACCCGCTCGTAGTTGTCTTCTTCGAGCCCGAGGATGTAGTCGAATCTTTGCTGCTATCGGTTGTATTACCGGTTTTGCTTGTATTGCTGTTATTGCTTGTTGAGTTGCTTGATTTACTTGCATCCTTCGATGTGGTCAGCGGAAGATCATCCGACGTAAGCGACATGTTTGTATCGTCATCCAGACCGATACTTGCCGCACAGGTTTCACACATCGTCCAGCCGTCATCCAGCATGTCACAAAGCTGTTTTGTTTTTGTTGCCTGACCGTTCAGTTCAGGACAGCTGTCGGTTATATGAAACCACGTTTCTTCTTCACTCTTGAGGATATATACAAGTGTTGTCTTCTCAAGCGTCATCGCACTGATTGTCTGCGGCAAGAGCAGCAGGGCGCAAAGTACTGCGCCCGCTGCCGGTATTATTTTTCTCATCATTTGATTTTTCATCTTTTCATTCCCCTCTTTGTCTGTGACCTTTTCTTAACCCTCTATTGTCTGTTCTTTACCTTGACATGCAC
>CADCPL010000038.1 GCA_902803305.1 uncultured Lachnospiraceae bacterium | reverse complement strand
TCCTGGAATGCGACACCGTCGAATTCTCCGAGAAGCGTCTCTATCTCTGTGGTCGTTTCCTGACAGATTTCGTAAAAAGAAGACCTACCGGTTTCCTTACGATATGACTTGTCAAGAAATTCATCCCTGACCTGACGTACGATATCGTATTCAACTCCGAGGCCTATCTGCATCTTGGAAACAGATGCGTTTGATATATTATTATAAGTCATGTCCGCATGAAGCGTCTGCTGACGGACATAACCGGGTGTTTCGATATTTGAAAGGTTGTGTGCTGTCGTGTGCAGCGAGTTCTGACTGGTCTGAAGTCCGGTCGCGCCCACGAAAAGACCGCTCATAAGCGACATGTAATCACCTCTATCTGTGACAGTTACTACTGTTTCGCATCAAAGCCTCTTACCGATCCGAGGGTCTCTCCCACACTAACGGCGCTCCTTCCGTAATTATTTGTCTCGGGTGCCTGTCTCATCGATCTTGCCATGTTAAGATCAAATTCAACCATTTCCAGAGACTGTTCTATGAGCTGCCTGTTGCTTTCATTGATGGTTCTGACATTTCCTACCGTAGTCTTAAGCTTGTCATGAACCTCCGACAGAGCCTTTTGCTCATCCGGCTGCTTTGAAAGCAGTTCTATCAGTACAGATAGCTTTAATGATTCAACATCCTTGTTGATTACATCCGCTATGTCGCGTGTTACCTGTGCCCTTTTGGCATCCAGCTTTCCTATGCTCGACACAACGATCTGTTCATCATCCGTGATCTTTTCAAGGGCCGGGATGTCTCTTTGGACTATCACGGTCGCCTTGCGCCGGGACAATTCCAGCAGCTTGCCGTATTCATCATTTTCCTTGTTCAGTGTATCAATGAGTTCTTCAATAAGGCTAGCCACCGGTCATCCCCTAAAAACCTAATTTTTCTTCGTACTTTGCAAGAAGCTTTGATGCAAAATCATCATTGCTCACATTGTATGTACCGTTTGCAATAGCAGCTTTGATAGGCTCCGTTATCTCCTTCCTGATATCGGATGAATTTGCTACTGCAGCTTTTGCGGTCTGGATATCCTTTCCTATGCTTGATATCTGGACCTGATCTCTTCCGTAAGCGGCCTGGGTCTTGTTAACCTTACCGGGCTTCTGTGCTGAATATATCTGACTTACGGCATTGTATGCTTCTATACGCATAACCATTCCTCCTTCCTTCCTTGGAGTATCCCCTCATTCGCCTGCCCTCCGTGGCAAGCAATGTACATATTACAAGTTTCACTATATTTATCGACAATTAATCGATTTAGTTTATACTTTTTTTTATAAAATTTGATTTTTTTTGCCGGCCCCGCTTCGGCTGCCCGATCTACGATCGGGTCAGTGTATGTCCGATCCCCGCCATAAACAGCTTCCATGAGCCCAGCATGCAGCTTGTAGCCTCCTTGCGGGTACAGGGATATATGTACATAAGGCACGATTCGTACGCCTTTACGCTCTTCCAGCTGCCCGCGAGCTCGTTAAGGTCCACCACTGCCGGCTTTCCCCATGTCGTGATCAGCAACCTGTCGCCGTCAACATCCGTGATCGTCGTATAATGGCCCTTTATTGCCGCATCTTTTCCATCCACAAGCCGCTTTTCCAGGTCACATCCGGGATCGAACAACCGTGCATTATGCCTGTTACGACATGTGAGCATCACAACGGAGCCGCTTGCGGCCAGTCCTTCCCTGATAAAGGCAAGAGCCTTTTCTTTGGACATAAAGGCCGTCGGACATGACTTTACCGCAATATCCAGGGAAAACTTCCTGGCAAACCGTATGATACCTATTATAAATCCCACATTCGACAGCCCGAATGTGCTCTTTAGCCTGGTAAAAGCCTTTGCGGACCGGTCAATGCGGTCATAGATGCGATTGAGCGGAAATATCTCAAAAGACCCCATAGTTTCATAAATCCCGGTCATGAGCAGCGAAAAACTGTCATGATCGGGATCTTTTGAGCATAATGCATCTTTTACCGCCGAAGGGATGGCGGATGACTTTATCTGATCTTTGAATGAAGGATCAACCATTGCCAGCGACCGGAGCGCATTGGCACCTGCCACCGAGCCGCAACCGCCTGCGGCTTTCGTATTCGACGAAAACCATCTCTGATCGCCCCCGTAACAGGGTTTCCTATCGGGACCGATTATCTGCAGTTGTCTGGCTCTGGCAATGTTCATACATTACTTTTTGAGATTAACCTTATCAAGATGCCATATATCGTCTACGTACTCCTGGATAGTTCTGTCGGATGAGAACTTGCCCGAGCATGCGACGTTCATGATCGCCATCTTGTTCCAGCGCTTTGTATCCTTATATGCTTCCCCGATGAGCTTCTGAGTCTTTGCATATGAGTCAAAATCCTTAAGGATAAAGTAAGTATCCGCTTTTGCGGTGCACTGTGTATTAAGAAGCGAGTTGTACAGGTCTCTGAACAGCTCCGTATCGTTAGGGCTGTATGTTCCGTTTACAAGCTGCATCAGGACTTTACGTATATCCGCATTGCTGTTGAATATCTCGTTAGGGTCGTATCCGCCGTTCTGTTCGTAGTTTATGACCTCATCGGAAGACAGACCGAATATGAAGATGTTGTCCTCTCCGACTTCCTCATACATCTCAACGTTAGCACCGTCCATCGTTCCGATCGTGACCGCACCGTTGAGCATGAACTTCATGTTACCTGTTCCCGATGCTTCCTTGGACGCCGTTGAGATCTGCTCTGACACATCCGCAGCCGCAACTATGAGCTCGGCATTTGATACACAGTAGTCTTCTATGAACACGACTTTGATCTTGCCGCCTATCGATCCGTCATTGTTGATAACATCGGCAACCGAGTTGATCAACTTGATCGTCAGCTTGGCGTTCTTATAGCCTGCTGCAGCCTTTGCTCCGAATATGAACGTTCTCGGTATGAATTCCATATCGGGATGCTCTTTGAGCTCGTTGTACAGATACATGATATGAAGTATGTTCATGAGCTGACGCTTATACTCATGCAGACGCTTTACCTGCACATCGAATATGGATCTGGGATCCACTTCGATGCCGTTATGCTCGAGTATGTATTTTGCCAGTCTTACCTTGTTCTGGTACTTGATGTTCATGAACTCATGCTGAGCCTTCTTGTCATCGGCATATACCTTAAGATGACGAAGTACCGTAAGATCCGTGATCCACTCGTCTCCGACATGGTCCGTTACCCAGTCGGCAAGAAGCGGATTGGCATGCAGAAGGAATCTTCTCTGTGTGATACCGTTTGTCTTGTTGTTGAACTTATCCGGCATCAGCTCGTAGAAATCACGAAGCTCCTGCTTCTTCAGAATCTCGGTATGAAGTCTTGCAACACCGTTTACCGAATATGATGCACAGATCGCCATATGAGCCATCTTGACCTGTCCGTCATAGATGATCGCCATCTTGCGGATCTTGTCAACGTTACCGGGATGAGATGCCTCGATGAGCAGGCAGAACCTTCTGTTGATCTCTTCCACTATCTGATATATTCTCGGAAGCAGGCTTGAGAACAGCTCGATCGGCCACTTCTCAAGAGCCTCCGCCATTATCGTATGGTTTGTGTATGCAACGGTCTTGGTCGTAACAGTCCATGCATCTTCCCATCCGAGTCCGTACTCATCCATAAGGATACGCATAAGCTCGGGAACAGCAAGCGTCGGATGGGTATCATTCATCTGGAACGTTACCTTCTCATAAAGCTTCTTGATATCGTCATGCTTGCGCATGTACTTCTCCACTGCCTCCTGAAGGCTTGCCGATACGAAGAAGTACTGCTGCTTGAGACGAAGCTCTTTACCTGCATAGTGATTATCATTGGGGTACAGGACCTCACATATGTTTCGAGCCAGGTTTTCCTGCTCCACAGCAAGGCGGTAATCACCCTTGTCAAACGAATCAAGCTGGAAGCACTCAACAGGCTGTGCATCCCAAATACGAAGAGTATTTACAACACCGTTTCCGTAACCGGGGATCGGCAGGTCGTAAGGAATAGCCTGTACCGACTGATAATTCTCCTGGGAGAAATGATTTTCGCCCTTCTCGTCTACATTTACGACAACGTTTCCGCCGAACTTGACGATCTTCGCGTACTCGGGGCGGCGCAGCTCGAACGGATATCCGTCCTTGAGCCAGTTATCGGGGACTTCAACCTGGAAACCGTCTCTTATCTGCTGACGGAACATACCGTAGCGGTATCTGATACCACAGCCGTATGCGTTGTAGCCAAGCGTTGCCAGTGAATCAAGGAAACACGCAGCCAGTCTTCCCAGACCACCGTTTCCGAGAGCGGGATCCCTTTCCTCATCCTCTATAAGGTTGATGTTGATACCGAGCTCATCAAGCGCTTCGGCGATCTCCTTGTATTCCTTCAGGTTGATCATGGCATTTCCGAGAGCTCTTCCCATAAGGAATTCCATCGAAAGATAGTACACTATCTTTGCGTCCTGCTTCTCATACGCCTTCTGGGTATCAAGCCAGTTGTCGATTATCGTATCCTTTACCGTATATGCAACCGCCTGATATAACTGCTGCTCGTTAGCCTCTTCAAGAGTCTTGCGGAAAAGCGCTTTAACGTTCTCCTTGACCTGCTTCTTGAATGTTTCCTTGTTAAATCCCGCCTTGCGTCCTGCCATTAGATTCCTCCTTAATGCTTCTTATTGCTTTTTAACACCGAGAGTAACGTTCTCTCCGTTGATGTTCCAATCCTTGACGTATCCGTCAGTGCTTCCGGTTATGATATCATCGGCCAGCACCTCTGTGCTTATCTCTGCCTTATTGTCCGAAAGTATCTGTGCGATCTTTTCATTGTCTTTTGCGTATACCACGATCCTGTCCATTACCTCGAATCCGGCTTCCTTACGCATTGTCTGGACCTTGGATACTATCTCGCGGACAAATCCTTCCTCTATGAGTTCATCCGTAAGCTTCGTATCGAGCACTACCGTCACCGAACCTTCCGAAAGAGATTCAAAGCCTTCCTGCTGTGTCATCTCTATAAGAAGATCGTCCTTCGTAAGCTCGATCTCTTCTCCGTCCGCGTCAAATTTGAGCGCTCCTGATCCATTTAGTTCATCCATTGCAGCATTGCCGTCTATGCCCTCAAGGTATTTCTTGATGCTTCCGAGATGCTTTCCGTACTTCGGTCCCACGGTCTTAAGCTGCGGCTTCATCGTATATGTGGTGAATTCCCTGACATCATCGGTAAACTCGACCGATTTGACATTAAGCTCGTCTTCGATTATCTCGATGTAAAAATCATCCAGTTCAAAATCAGCCTTGATGAGCATCTTTGCAATAGGCTGCCTGTTCTTGATATTTGCTGCGTTTCTGCATGCCCTTCCCATCACAACGCTCTTAAGGACATGATCCATGTTTGCCTCAAGCTCCGTGTCGATCCAGTCCTTGTTGACCTTCGGAAAATCACACAGATGCACACTCTCGGGAGCGCCGGAATCTACCGAACATACAAGGTTGCGATATATCTGCTCCGTCATGAACGGTATCATCGGAGCCGCTGCCTTGGCGGTCTCGACAAGTGCGGTATAGAGCGTCATATAAGCATTTATCTTGTCCTGCTCCATTCCTTTTGCCCAGAATCTCTCACGGCAGCGTCTTACATACCAGTTTGACAGATCGTCGACAAACTCCTGAAGAGCTCTTGCGGCTTCGGGGATCTGATATTTTTCAAGATTACTGTCCACTGCTCCGATAGTGGTGTTCAGCTTGCTGAGTATCCATTTATCCATTACCGGAAGCTTATCGTATTCCAGCTTATATTTGCTTGCATCAAAATCATCTATATTTGCATACAGTACAAAGAACGCATAAGTGTTCCACAGCGTTCCCATGAACTTGCGCTGTCCTTCCATGACGGCCTTATCGTGGAACCTGTTGGGAAGCCACGGTGCCGAATTGATATAGAAATACCAGCGGATCGCATCCGCCCCCATTGACCTCAGCGCCTCAAAGGGATCGACCGCGTTGCCCTTACTCTTACTCATCTTTTCGCCGTTCTCATCAAGCACGAGTCCGAGCACTATTACATTCTCGTAAGGAGCCTTGTTGAAGAGAAGCGTGGACTCCGCAAGAAGTGAATAGAACCATCCTCTTGTCTGGTCTACGGCTTCCGATATGAACTGAGCCGGGAATCTCGACTCGAACAATTCTTTATTCTCAAACGGATAGTGATACTGCGCAAAAGGCATCGCACCCGAATCAAACCAGCAGTCTATGACTTCCGGTACGCGCTTCATCTGCTTACCGCACTTGGGACAGGT
>CADCPL010000037.1 GCA_902803305.1 uncultured Lachnospiraceae bacterium | reverse complement strand
GGATGTGGAGGAAAGAAGGCAGACTTTGATGTGGCTGCGCTCGGAAATGACTTGAATACAAAGATCACGTACCAGGACAGTCTTATGGAGATGGATCTTGATACCGCGGGTATGTTTTTAAACCTTTCGGATGTGAATGTTACAAAGGCTGCTATATATGAGGGATCGGGCGGAACCGCCGAGGAGATCGTCGTTCTTGAATGTGCATCGGATGATGATGCGAAGGCTGCCGAGCAGGTTCTGAAGACGCGTGTGGCCGAGCAGATAGAGAGTTTTACCGATTATGTGCCGGAGGAACTTACGAAACTTAACGCCGCGGTCATCAAGGTGAACGGGAAATATGCGGTGTTATCGGTATCCGATACGCCGGATGAGGCAAGGAAGATAATAGATTCCTATATGTAAAGGAGGAGAATATAAATGTCAGAATATTCACAACATATCGGAGAAGAATTAAAAAAATAATAAAAAAATTTAAAAATTGTGTTGACAACTTTACGGACACGTAATATAATACAGACAGAACAAAGGAAGAGACGGAAGTGAAATACACAAGAGTGTAGATATCAGAGGTCCCAAGTTCTACAGACGATACAAATTAATATAGAGGGTCTACGACAAGGAATACGCGATGTGAAGCGAAGATGCGACGAGATAAGAACCAAGTGCATCATGAAAATGTGATTCCGGTAGAATGACAACTGAATAGGGAAACAGAGTATACAATGAAATCCTGATAAAAAAGGGTCAGGTAAACGGTATCGTTGAACGAGGGATATGATCGGAGGTACAGTCCATTGGATACAGATTCGAAGTAAAGGCGGATGTCAGAGCAAGTTTGGCATCCGCTTTTACTATGTTTAATCATCTTTTAATGATCTTTTAATTTAATACCCCTTGACACATTATACTATGCGATATATAGTATGACGTGTCAACGGGTATTATTTATTTATCCGGATCATTATTGAAAGGAGAAATGTCAGATGGAATCACAGTTCAGACGCGGAGTATTGGATGCATGTGTACTTGCTGTACTGGAACACGGAGAATCATACGGATACCAGATGGTCAAGGACATATGCGTGTTCATCCCGATAACCGAATCGACATTGTACCCGATCCTGAAGAGACTCGAGAGCGGTGAGATGCTGACAGTCTTTTCTCAGGAACATAACGGAAGGCTTCGCAAGTATTACAGGATCACAGATAAAGGAAGAGATCATATTACGGAGCTGCTGCGTGAGTGGGAAGAGGTTGTTCGCATCTACAGGTACATTACGGAAGAGAGGGAAAAGAAGAATGCTTAGAGAGGAATATTTAAGTCAGCTGAGAGAAAAACTCACACAGAACAATATCCAGGGCATTGATGCAATGATCGAGTTTTACGGTGAAGCGATCGACGATAGGATCGAAGACGGGATGAGCGAAGAAGATGCGGTTGCAGCTATGGAGGATACGGATTCGATCGTTAAGAATGCAAAACTCGATAAGCCGATCGCATCCCTTATGGCCGATAAGGTCAAGGAGAAGCATAAAGAAGCATCTTCAAGCGGACACGGAACCCTTTTCACCGTACTTGCAATTGTCGGATTTCCGATCTGGTTCCCGCTCCTTATAGCATTCTTTGCGGTCATATTTTCACTCTACATATCAATGTGGGCTGTGGTCGTATCGATATACTCCGTTGAACTATCGTTTGGAGTGGCAAGTCTGGCGTCGCTCTTTGGGATCGCGGCTTATTTTATGGGACAGATCCCGCTTGAGACGGCAATCGCACTGCTCGGATGTTCGCTGCTTTTTGCAGGACTGGCGATCATTTTGTGGAGACCGATAGTAGCACTCACCAAATGGATGATAAAGCTTATCAAAGTGGTGTTCAGAGCGATTAAGAGCATGTTTGTTAAATAGACAGGACAAAGGAGAGGATCATGAAAAAATCAACAACGGTAGCATTGATACTTATAGGCGCGGGTATCCTGCTGGGACTTCTTTCGTATTTTCTTATCGGAGGAGACTGGACAAAGTTAAATTCCAAAGGAAATGAATATGCGGAGAAAAAATATGAAAGCAGCGAAGGAATAAAAGAGATAGTGATCGACGAAAGTGCGGACAGTACCGTGATCGGTTCGGCGGATATCGATAATGTGGTGATCGAATACTATGATGATCCGGATTCACCTGTCTATCAGATAGAGGAAAGCGACGGAAAACTGTTCTTTTCAAGGCATGACAGGAGCATATTCAAACTTATGCACATTGGCCTGGCTCATAAGGATATAACGATCACGATCCCCAAAGATTATGCGGGGATACTCGATATCGAGTCCACAAGCGGAAGCCTTACGGCAGAAAATATCACGGCAGGTGAGATGAGAGTCGAGAATACAAGCGGAAGCAT
>CADCPL010000036.1 GCA_902803305.1 uncultured Lachnospiraceae bacterium | reverse complement strand
GTTCCACAGTATGGGAAGTTACGTAAAGCGCTCGATGCTGACGATAATAAGAGCATTCCTGATGTACAGACCGCTCACGTTTTTTTCCATACTCGGGATCATTCCGTTTACAGCCGGCTTCGTAGTAGTGATCCGGTTCCTTATATTCTTCTTAAGGGGTGACGGTATGGGTCATATACAGTCGCTCGTTATCGCCAGTACGCTTCTGATGCTGGGCTTCATGATCTTCATACTTGGTCTTCAGGCAGATATAATCGCCAATAACAGGAAGCTCCTCGAGGATATACAGTACCGCGTTAGACGGATAGATTACCACGAAGATGAGAAAGAAGATGACAAACAGTAAGACAGTATCCGTTATCATTCCCGTGTACCGGGTGGACGGGTCATATCTTCGCGAGTGCATCGACAGCGTGATACACCAGACACTATCAGATATCGAGATAATCCTGGTAGATGACGGATCACCTGAAGATAATGCGGCGATCCTTGATGAGTATGCCGCAGCTGACGGAAGGATCATCGTGATCAGGCAGGATAACAGGGGTGCTTCCGCGGCCAGAAATGCAGGACTTTCTGCGTGTACCGGAGAGTATGTTACCTTTGTTGATGCGGATGACTATATAGATCCAGAGTGTCTCCGGACCGTATACGAAAAGGCAAAGGAAGATGATCTTGACCTTTTACTGTGGGGAACCTACAAGGTCTATCCGGACAGGAAGATACTGTACAGTCCGTATGTTGCGAACATACCGCTTCTTGATGCCGGGCAGAAAGAGCAACTACAGCTAAAGACCATGGCAGGGGATCTTCCGGTCTATGAATATCCGTGCAGCAGGTACGGCTCGGGGTCGTGCTGTTCGAAGCTGTATCGCAGGACTTTACTGGAGAGTAATGATCTTAAATATCCTGAAGGGATAGTAAGAGCTGAGGATGTGAACTTCAACATACGTGTGTTTGAGGTCGCAGACAGGATAGGGTATATAAATAAGCATATGTACTACTACAGGCAGCTTGCTGACTCTGCTACATACCGCTATCGGGACGGCGGCATTAAGGTGTTTACCGACGCTCTTGATAAGCTTCACGAATTTCTTGTATCCGCCGGCAAATCCGAATACTTCATGCAGGTCTTCTATATGAGATGCATGTTCCTGTATCTGGAGAGCATGGAGATGGATTATTGCAATCCGGGTAATCCGAAGCCGTTTGCCGTAAGGATGAGTCAGATGAAGAGCGTACTTGATGAGGAACCATACAGGGAGGCCTTTGACAGACTGTCCTACAGGTATCTGACATTTGCAAAGAAGATACCTCTGTTTCTGATAAGACGCAGATGGATCGTGCTGCTGACGCTGTTCTTTGGAGCGTACAGGAAGATATCGTCACAGGCGTGACAGCAGAACAAGAAAAGATGAAAAGGACAGGGGAGGATCGGATTGGACGAGCATAACAGCGTACCATGCGTATCGGTAATAATACCGTGCTATAACACGGTCAAATATATACACAAGACTCTTACAAGCCTGTTCGGTCAGTCGTTCCGGGATTTTGAGGCGATCTTCATAAATGACGGGAGCACTGACGGGACAAAGGAACTTCTCGAGGCTATAAGAGAAGAACATCCGGATCAGGTTGTTCTTATCAACAAGGAAAACGGAGGACAGTCCGAAGCAAGAAACTTCGGACTTGATGTTGCGCGGGGCAAATACATTGTTTTTCTGGACAGCGATGATTATGTCGACACAGACTATCTGGAGGTTCTGGTAAACGCTGCCGAAGAGAACGACTCGGAAATGGTCCTTTCGGGACAGCACAAGGTTGATGAATACGGAAGCACTATCTTCAACATCGATTATCCGGTTCACAAATATCCGAACTATGCTCTTCGAAGACTTAATCCGCACGGCAAACTGTATCGGCGTGATTTTCTCGAAAGGCATAATATCAGGTTTGCGGTCGGCAAGAAATATGAAGATAATCCGTTCAACTTCATGGCGATGTTCCTGTGTAAAAATCAGGTGATACTTCCGTATAACGGTCATTATCAGGTGATAAGAAGTGACAGCACCATGGCCTGTGCAGTCAATCCGTCCATGATCCCGTATGAAGCGATCGAGGAAGCCGTCGCATATGTGACAGGACATGCCGAGCTTGTGGCGGATATGAAGCTGTTTGAATTCACGGTCCTGTCGTTCATGACATATTTTATCTTTCAGGGTAACCGCAAACATATATACGCCAAGGAGCAGACAAAAGGCAGAAAGAGCGATATATCCGTTATAAAGGATCTCTGTGATTATACACAGAAACTGATCCCGAAATATTTCCCCAAGTATTACCGTAACCCGCATGTGGGGATCTTTAAGGAAAAGGAACTGATGCTGACGCAAAGAGCCGGAGTCTGGCTGTTTGTTAAGCTGCTTAGAACCCATATGTTAAAGCCCTTTGCGGTTGTATTTTACAAATTGTTCTGACGGAGGATCGATAATGGCAGATGATATGAATAAGCTTCGCAAGGAAATAGACAGGATAGACAGCGAGATCTTAAGACTGTACGAAGAGAGAATGGATGTC
>CADCPL010000035.1 GCA_902803305.1 uncultured Lachnospiraceae bacterium | reverse complement strand
TTTTGTACTGATGAAAACCACTTCGATGTATTTTACGAAGGTTATCTTCAGGGGATACGCGAGGGGGAGTCGGTCTCTTTGAGAAGATCATCCAGGCGGCATGCTATCGGATCTGCCCCGGACAATTCATAAACCGCGAACGCGATCAGCCACATGGCGAGTATGAGACTGTAGCGCACATCAGGATAGCGAGGAATGCGTATATCGAATAGAAAATCTGTCCCGAGCCCCGCTATTATGATGATCCAGACTATGAAAAGCTGGAGTTTATACAAAAATGACCGGATCTTCTGAGTCGTCAGCTTGGGGAAATAAGGCCTATCGCCTTACTTTTGTTATTGACACTTTTCGTGGTAAAATACCAATGTTGGCTGTTAAAAGAGATCAGAGATCCCGGGAGAGACCAAAATGAAGGAAAAGAAGATCGGAAGAGAATTATATGAGGCTATCGTGAGTTTCGAAGAAAGTGAAGAAGCACAGGATTATTATTACAGTGTCATGGAGGAGAAGACCGGAAGAGTCGGAGCCGACGGACATGAGGAGACGATAAAGGATCGTATCCTAAAAGCGTACGGGCTCCTGTTCTGTGAGGATACGGGATTAAAGCTCGGTCAGTGTGCGGGAGTCGATGACGTAGCGGACACGGCTGACAGGCTGTATATCGGAAGCGTCGGATATGATTCGGAACACTGGTACCGTATGAAATATCATTTTCCGGTGATCGATGATGACAATTATGACAGGTTCGCGGCGCTCGTTATCTCAGATCTTCATTCGGGACCTTTGCATGACGCCGCGACAAATGACAGAAAGATGCTCATAGTAGGCGAGTCGGATCCGATAAGCATGACAAAAGAGCATCGGAGAAATCAGAAGACAACGGCTGTTAAACTTCCGGAGGACAGAGACTCATGATTATAATCGCGGTTGATGAAAACAGGGATGACCTCGATCTGATATCCGATCTGATCTATGACGCCGATCCCGATTCCGAGATAATTGAATACGAAGATCCTCTTGCCGCACTCGGCTATGCCAGGCAGACAAGAGTGGATGTTGCATTTATCGCGATACAGATGTCTGATCTGAACGGGCTGGAGCTTGGGAAATACCTGAAGGAACTAAACCCTTCGGTTAATATCATCTTTCTGAGCGAAGATGATGATGACGCCGGAAAAGCGATGGATATGCATGCGAGCGGTTATGTTGTAAAACCGGCCGAAGCAGAGCGCATAGAATGGGAGCTGGAAGAGCTTCGATATCCGGAATACCAGAAGGAACATAAGCGTGTGTTTGCGCAGACTTTCGGTAATTTTGAGTTTTTTGTTGACGGAAAGCCTGTTGAGTTCAAGTACAAGAGGACCAAAGAGATAGTGGCGCTTCTTGTTAACAACAAAGGTGCTCAGACGACAAACGGCGATATAATGGCAACCCTGTGGGAGGACGAAGGCGATCCCGACAAGAAAGTATCTTATCTGTGCAATCTCAGACAGGATCTGCAGAACACTTTTACAAAGCTCAAGCTTGACGGTGTCCTTGTCAAGTGCAGAGGAAGCCTTGGCATAGACAAAGACAGGATAGACTGTGATATGTATGACTGGCTTGAGAACAAAAAGCATTCGAAGTACACATATACGGGTGAGTACATGAGTCAGTACAGTTGGAGCGAGTTTTACCGCGCTGATCTGGACGAAGTGGATTTTGAGGATTATTGACGGATATGCCCCAATACGTTGACGTATTATGGATCATGAACGTCGCAGCCGTGATCATAATGATCGGGGTTCTTGTTCATTTCCTAAGCAAAAAAGAGAAAAGAGAGACAAAAGACAGGATATTTATCGCGCTGTTGATAGCGGTCATGATGACTGCCCTTCCGGAGATAGTTTATGCTGTGATCAAGGCAGGATCAGGGTTTAATATGATCTACAGCATCTGTGAAACCTGGCTGATGACTTTTATAGAACATGTTTCGTGCATGTTTATGGCAGTCTGGCTGTTTTTCCTTGCGGGGTACGGGAGAGCTTTTCGAAAATACAGGCTGCTGTTCATAGCGCCGCTCGCAGCCGAGCTTATATATTCGGTTCTGACCATTGCGATGATGATAAGACTGTTCGATTCCACGGACAGTTTTTGGTCATTCATGACTAACCTGTCGTATGTATTATACTTTGTCGGACTTGCGTATATCGTGGTTTCCCTTATAATGCTGTGGCGCATAGACAAGGCTCTGATGATACTTCCCGTCATCCTGACAGCTGTTCTTATCCTGTTTGATATTATCTATGGTTCGGCGTATTCCAGGCCCATGCTTATGGCGCTGGTCGTTCTGTATCTTTATATGTCAATGAAGAAACAGCAGCTGTTGGTACATATCGGCGGGATAATGCTGATACTGTTCACCGTGATCACTCTGTTTATCGGAAATGCAGTCACTTCTGCCGCGTTTTCATCATATCTCAAGACGCTCCATGACAGGAACGATGAACATCTGAAAGATGTTGAAAATATGATGGAGAGTTATGAAGCTCTTCCGTGGCTTATCGATTACTGGACTGATAATGCCGCTTCGGTCAGATTCAATCTTGAAAACAGATCGGAAAGTACAGTGCTGTTCAATGTAGATCTTAAATCGGTCTCATCTGATGAAGCATCCCTTATGGACGATAATATGCAGCTTCAGTTTGCAACGGCGTGCTATAAACGGATCGATGATGTATTCGTTGATGAATATGAGACTTATGATCTTGACGATCTGTTCCTTATAATCCGGTATTCCGATGATGACGCGGTAAAACTGTTTGATGCTGAGAAAAATCCCGACGGAACGTACGGGCTTGGAGATGATTTTGACGTATACAGTGAAAGTTTTGAATGGGGAAACTACGAAACAGAAGTCAGTGAAGCCACCCACTGGACATGGGGCAGATATTCAGAGGACGATGATTTCGGCTTCTACAGAAAACTGCCGGAGAGCTTGAGCGGGAAAGAGGCACTTTTGTGCAATTCGTTCAAAAGAAGCGAGATATATGCGCACATGGATTATATCTCTTCATTCAGGCTTGAGGCCATGGGCTATCTTATAGTGGTCGCCGCGATAATCCTTATGGTCCTGTACTATATGATCCTCCGCCCGTTGTCGTTCATGAGCAGCACGATGAAAAGGTATCGGCATGATAAGGATGAGAAGGCTGTCAAAACCGATATGGCAAGGATCAGCCAGCATGATGAGATAGGAGCGTTTGCAAACGATTTTACATCCCTGACGGGTGAAATGAAGAGGTATACTGAGGAAGTGGCGCATCTCGCAAAAGAGAGCGAGAGAGTAGCAACGGAACTTCGAATGGCAGCCGATATCCAGATCAAGGCTCTTCCGAGCGTGTTCCCGGCATTTCCCGAAAACAGCGAGTTTGATATTTACGCTCATATGACACCGGCTAAAGAGGTCGGAGGCGATTTTTATGATTTCTTCATGACGGATGAGAGACATCTGGCGTTTCTTATGGCGGATGTGTCGGATAAGGGTGTTCCCGCGGCTTTGTTCATGATGTCGGCGAAGAATCTGATAAACTACCGTGCGCAGGAAGGCGGCACACCGGGACAGATACTGACAGCGGCAAACGAGCAGCTTTGTAAGAACAATCAGACAAAAATGTTTGCCACGGTATGGATGGGAATACTTGATCTTGATACAGGCGTCATCACGTGTGCGAACGCGGGACATGAGCGGCCGGCGGTTTCGGATAAGGACGGCGGCTTTTCGCTCATACCGAAAGATGATCATGGCCCTGCTATCGGCGTATTGCCGGGTATAACATATATAGACTATGAGATCACGCTTTCACAGAAAGAATCCATATTCCTGTATACTGATGGTGTACCCGAGGCAAAGAATGGCGCAGGCGATTTCTATGGAGCTCAGCAGATGATACTGGATTTAGCCGACATCGAGGAAGGCTCTCCCAAGTGGATCATAGAGAACCTGACCGAACAGATAGATACTTATGTTCAGGATGCGGAACAGTTTGACGACATGACGATGCTGTGCCTGAAATATTACGGAGATGATGTGACAGACAGTCACTGAAATGGTAAAACCATATAGTTGTATGTTTAAAATGGGAGGTAGCAGATGATACAGAAAACAGCCGACAATGACAAGCTTACTGTTGTGATCGACGGGGTACTCGATACACACACATCACCGGTCCTGACTGAGGAACTCGAGGGCGCACTTGATGATGTGAAAACACTTATCCTTGATTTTGAAAAGGTTCCGTATATTTCCTCTGCCGGAGTACGCGCGATACTGCTCCTGCAGCAGACAATGGACAGGCAGGGCAGCATGACTTTGATAAACGTTAACGATGAGATAATGGAACTGTTTGATACGATAGGATTCCTTAATGTCGTAACGATCGAGAAAAAAGGCTGACCGGAGGATATATGGATATAGAATATCTCCTTGTCCGGCAGGTTTTTCGCGAGGGCGCGGGACAGTTTCTAAGGGAACTGTTTATGAAGATGACGTTTCTGACCGACAAGGAAACGTCAATAGTTATAGTTGCGATCATTTACTGGTGCATCAGCAAGGAGTACGGAAGCCGTCTGTTCCCGCGGCGGGCATCGTATGTTTAAGTTCGGTCTTCCAGGCTATCGGGGTAGCACCCGAAGCGGTTGAGATCGTGCTGTGCATCACGCCGATCCTCAATATGTTCAATACCGCTGCCGGAGCGAGCACAAACGTAACATCCACCACGATACTGGCGAGCCTTGAAAACTGCATAGACAGAACGGTATTCAACAAAGCAAAAGAATAGGTTTCTGCGTGATCTGGAAGTTGACAGAGAGTCGGTTTTTCCGGCTCTTTTTTATTGCCATGATGACTGATTAAGGCTGTGTGCACCTTGTGTGATAAATCTGTGATAAATGCCTTGGTATAGTTAACCCATCAAAAGAAAACACCGCAGTCGGGACGGAGAAATCCCGAAGCAGACAACACAAACAACATTTAAAGAAAAGGAGAACAAAACAATGAAAGCAAACGTTGTAAGATTAATGGCCGGTGGACTTGCAGCAGTAATGCTTATGTCCAATATGACAGTAACAACAGTACTCGCAGATGAACTTGATGCTCCGGTATCAGTTGAAACGACTTCAGAGGAATCATCTTCTGAAGCACCCGCACAGGAAAGTGCACCTGCTCCTTCGGCAGAAGAGACACCTGCTCCCGCAGTAGAGGCTGCACCTGTAGAGGTACCTGCAGTAGAAATGATCGATCCGGCACCCGCACCCGTAGTAGAGGAAAGCGTACCGGCACCCGCACCCGTAGTAGAAGAAAGCGTACCGGCACCTGCACCTGTAGTTGAGGAAAGTGTACCGGCACCCGCTCCTGTAGCGGAGGAGACACCGGCACCCGAAGAGGAACCGGTATTAGGGACAGCTCCTTCAACGGAAGAAGTCGGAACATCTCAGGCCGGAAACGAGGATGAGCTGGGCGGACATGCAGGCTCCGGTTATGTGGAGGAAGAAGTAAAGGATGCTCAGGCCGAGAGAATAGTTAAAGAGTATATGGATCGTAACGGCGTTGCGCACGCAGGCGATATCGGGGATGTGGATGTACCGGAAGCGGACCCTGCTCAGGATCTGACAATCACTAAGAGCGAAGAGAAAAAGACCGTTGAATTAAGACAGTTTGGTGCTTGGGGGCTTATGAGACCGACTGTGATCAATAATAAAACGGATCATTACAGCAACGGCGATGTAGTAAAGACCGTACAGGTACTGGACAGTGATAATAAAGTTGTTTCAGAAGAGTATTATCTCATTTCAAATGGTGTACAGGTAAAGATGGAAAGCAATGATCCTGCAGTGATAAGATCATACAGCCAGGCTGCAAGGATCAAGTCGGAAAATGCAGAAGCTATCATGAAGGCAGATAAACAGGCAGCGGCGGATGCAGAAGCGAAGGCAAAGGCAAAGGCTGAGCTGGAGGCCAAGGTCAGCGGGATGACGATGGAAGAACTTAGAGATTTCTGGGATGGCATCACATCTGTTGACAGAAAACTTGCAGATGCTAAGTTCGCAGTTGAAAACGGCAGCGAGATGCCGCAGATCGAGATCACTCAGAACGAGGATGAACTGCTTGAAACACTTTCGGAACTTGGAATGGATGTAATAAAGTCAGTAGTCGAGAACGGTATCGACAAGGCCGTCGACAAGATTCCCGGAGCAGACTTCTTCGGCGATCCGATAAAGGATCTCTTCAAAAAGAGTTTTGGTCTGAAAGAGGACGAGAAGAAAGAGGATGCAAACAAGACCATCCGCGACGAGACCGACAGGGTAATAGCGGAGCTCAACAGGATGCAGAAAGACATGAAGGATGACAACATAAACGCTGAGGCATTCCAGTCCTATAACGAGACGCTCAATTCCTTCGACAATTTCGTAAACTCAAGAGTGAACGAGATCAACCTCACGAACACCGTAAAAGGTTACAGCGACACACAGAAGCTCGTAAGAAGCGCATTCACGATAGGCGGTGAGGATGACTGGCTTACAGGTGAGAACCCGATCTTCGATCTGTTAAGAAACGCAGGCAAGATACTCCAGGGCGGACAGACATCGGACAAGGAAGACAGAAGCTATTTTGACCTTATGTATGATTACCAGAAGGACAACAGCCTTTTCGCAGGAGAGGCTATGCAGAAGGCAGAGAAATACATCCAGGCAAGAGTACAGAGATTCGCACAGTCGTGCAGCAGGGTTGTTGACATACTGAAGATGCAGATGAAGGTCTGTGACTTAAGTGAGGACCAGGTAGCAAAGATGGATAAGAAGACCCGTACAATGTATGAGAAGATCGCAGGCTGCAGAGAGATGATCCAGGCGAGGATACAGTACGTGACAGATATCTTCACAAATGCGATCGACTATGACAACAGCGATGACACGGTCATCAACAGAACAAAGAGCATCTTCCAGACAGCCAAGGACTACTATGCAAAGGACAAAACGGTATACATCGACAAGGGTCACAACGGTGACGGGGTCAACCTTAAGGATAATATCGTAAGCTACAAGGGCACCAAATACAATCAGGAAGTTATCGATTACGGCGGCAGTGAAGCTACGGATGTAGATGGAGCAAGAGCCCGCAACAGGGTCATCGCAGACATGAATAAGGGCAAGCTCTCAAGGGATGATGTTATAAAGATTGCAAAGCAGGCAAGAGAGATGAACATGACCATCAAAGATTACCTCGCATACTGCGGATTCAATGTAACAGCCATGAAGGACGGAGGATACCTCGTAACCAGAGACTTCCATACAAGAACCAGAAAAGAGGAATATGATGGAGCATCAGGATACTCGGTAAGTATCTCAAAGCCTATAGAAGAGAACGTCACCCTGGTTGATGAGATCGGATATGACGCAGCACAGAACAGAAACAGCAACTTCTTCTACTTCGAGGCAGAGTAACAAGGTCAGTACAAAGCAACAGATATCACAGAGCCGGACCGGTAAAAAGGTCCGGCTCACTTTTTACTTTTTGCGTTACGCGTATGGGTATGGTGCCTTGACAAAAATCTTTATATATTGAAAAAAGAGTGGGGATGATATAATATCGGTCTCAAAGACTTGAGTCAGCATGAAATAAATCGAAGGAGATCATCTGTAAATGAAACTGGGAATCGTCGGACTACCGAATGTCGGAAAATCAACATTATTTAATTCATTGACAAAGGCAGGAGCAGAATCGGCAAACTATCCGTTCTGTACCATCGACCCGAACGTGGGGGTCGTTGCAGTGCCGGATGAAAGGATAAAACTTCTGGGACAGCTTTATAATACGAAGAAAGTCACGCCGGCTACGATAGAGTTTGTGGATATCGCCGGTCTTGTAAAGGGAGCTTCAAAAGGAGAAGGACTCGGAAACCAGTTCCTCGCAAATATCAGGGAAGTCGATGCGATAGTGCATGTTGTCAGGTGTTTCGAGGATCCGAACGTAGTTCATGTTGACGGCTCCGTGGATCCTGTAAGGGATATCGAAACGATCAACCTCGAACTGATCTTTGCGGATGTCGAGGTTCTTGAGAGACGTCTTGCCAAGCAGGGCAGGGCTGCCAATAATGATAAAAAGATAGCCAAGGAAGTTGAATTCATTAAGAAGATCATCAATCATCTGGAGGACGGTAATCTTGCGATAGGCTTCGAGTGTGCCGACGAAGATGAGGCATCATATATGGCTTCATACAATCTTCTTACGGCCAAGCCGGTAATATTTGCCGCGAATGTTTCCGAAGATGATCTGGCTGATGACGGCGCATCAAACGATCATGTAAAAAAGGTCAGGGAGTATGCCAAGGCGAACAGCTCCGAAGTTTTTGTCATATGCGCACAGATAGAACAGGAGATCGCGGAACTTGATGATGACGAGAAGGCTATGTTCTTAGAAGATCTCGGACTTAAGGAATCGGGACTTGATAAACTGATAGCGGCAAGTTACCGGATACTCAACCTGATGAGTTTCCTGACAGCCGGAGAGGACGAGTGCAGAGCCTGGACAATTAAGATAGGAACAAAAGCTCCTCAGGCTGCCGGTAAGATACATACCGATTTTGAAAGAGGTTTTATCAAGGCTGAAGTTGTCAATTATAAGGATCTGCTCGAGTGCAAAAGCCT
>CADCPL010000034.1 GCA_902803305.1 uncultured Lachnospiraceae bacterium | reverse complement strand
TTTCCCGGAAAAAGCAGGGGAACTGGGACTTGCATACAATGATCTTGATATAATATATGATGTGAGGATAAGCCAGGCTGACGGGGTATCGGCCACGGCTTATGCGGCCGTCAGGTTCTCGGATATAATCAGGAACGCTGACGGAAGCTACACTTACGATCTGTCATCTCCGCAATTGTTGTCGGAGTCGTATTTTTCGGAGCGTGTAAAAAAGAATGTTGTGGATTCCTACAGGAATTCGTATGAAGTTGAGCGCGTGGACCCGTAGAAACGGCGGGCATGGAGTGTATTATGGGAAACATTAAAGAACAAAAACTCAGAAAACTGAAAAAAACATACACCGGAGGATCGCTGTTTGCACTGATCTTTCTGGGCGTGGTGATATTTGCCACATTTGCGGCAACGCTGATCGTTTTCGGTGTGTATGTCGTAGATTCCAAAGTCAGAGATGAGTATGACAGCCTCGAAAGAGACAAGGAGATCTCTGATCTTGCGAACAGGGATCATATTGTGGTTGATCATGACCTGAACATCTTGGAAGAATTCGGGGATAACACATGTGATCTTAAGAACGGCGGAATTGTGGATCTGATAGGTCTGGCAACGACTGCGGAGGAAGAGGCACGTGAACATCTCAAGGAATATCACAATATCAATATAGGAGTTGAACTTGACTCGCCGGAATACAGCCAGATAATTGTTTATCCCGATACACAGCTTCCCGTGATCAGACCGAACAAGAGGGGGCTTATGAGGATCGATCCGAATATGATCGGACCGATACTGGAAATGATAAGAGAAAAAGCCGGGCACGCACCGATGAACGGTAAGGCACTGGTCAACATACCTTACTGGATCAGTGTTGCGCAGACAGATGAAACGGATCTGATCTGCAAAGCGGAGTTTTCGTTTAGTGTCAGGGAAGTATTCGTGATCGGTATTCTTTCGATCGTTATAGTGGCCCTCACCGTGACACTGCTCATTTTCATGCTTGTTTTCCTCATCAAAGCGATCTCAAGAAGAAAGCAGATGAACGAAGTGTTCTATATGGACGAGATAACGGAAAACCACAACTGGCTGTGGTTCATCAGATCTGCGGAGGAGGAACTGACGAGGAAAAAGAATGCCTTAAAGAAATATGCGGTTCTTGATATCGTGTTTGTAAATTACAGAAACTTCTGTGTGTGTCATTCGCTTAAGGAAGGCAATGAAATGCTGAAGAGCATTGACGAGAAGATACAGAAATGTATTAAGGATAAAAACGGGATCTGTGCACATCACTCGGCTGCACATTTTGCGGCGATGCTGCAATACACCGACAGAGATGACCTTGAAAAGTTCGTAAAACA
The DNA here is from genome assembly GCA_902803305.1 of uncultured Lachnospiraceae bacterium. Taxonomy (GTDB): domain Bacteria; phylum Bacillota; class Clostridia; order Lachnospirales; family Lachnospiraceae; genus UBA2868. The sequence goes on along the minus strand of CADCPL010000034.1, from coordinate 1,843 downwards.
GATGGTATCGGAACTGGAGAAGGTGAACAGCGATCACAAGTTCAATTTCTGGGTAGGTATCGACAGGATCGGGGAGGCCAGGGATGAAAACGGAAAGGCCATAAAGAAGAGGACATCTGTTGATATAGAAAAAGCTTACAATAATGCGGGCGCAGCAAGGTCAACACTTTCCGGAAACGAATCAGCCATCGCGTTTTTTGACGAGAAGATGGTTGAAGAGCAGAAATGGATCGATACGATAAACGAAAACCAGGACAAAGCGCTGGAAAATGAGGAATTCCTTGTATATTACCAGCCCAAGTATGATCCGCGCACAAATAAGCTGAAGGGAGCCGAAGCACTGATCAGGTGGAACAGCCCACAGTACGGACTTATAAGCCCCGGAAGGTTCATACCGCTTTTTGAGGAGAACGGGTTCATAACAAAGATAGACCACTATATGCTAAAGCATGTAGCTCAAGCCCAGAAGAAATGGCTTGATGCGGGATATGCGTGCGTTCCCGTATCGGTAAACGTGTCCAGGGCGCATTTCATAGAAGAAGACCTTGCCGAGCAGATAAGGGATATAGTTGATGAAGCCGGTACGCCGCACAACCTTGTGGAGATAGAGCTTACGGAGAGCGCATTCTTTGATGACAAGGATGCACTCATAAGGACGATAAGAAGACTGAAGGACTACGGGTTTACCGTGTCCATGGATGATTTCGGATCGGGCTATTCTTCACTTAATTCGCTTAAGGAGATGCCGCTTGATGTGCTCAAGCTTGATGCAGAGTTCTTCAGACACGGCGATCCGGACGGAAGAGGGCAGATCGTTGTATCCGAGGCGATAAGACTTGCCAAAAAGCTTGATATGCAGACTGTTGCCGAGGGTGTTGAAGTAAAGGATCAGGTTGATTTTCTGGCCGAAGAGGGCTGTGACATGATCCAGGGCTTCTATTTCGCAAAACCGATGCCCGGGGATGAGTATGAACAGAAACTGTCAGAGGGCTAAACTATCTGATTGTGCTGCGGCTTTGACTAATGTATAATCATGGTAGGGTTATCCGGAAGGAGGATTGTTCATGAAGAAGATATTATTTGCAGCATCGGAGAGCGTACCTTTTATCAAGACGGGCGGACTTGCTGATGTTGTCGGATCTCTTCCGAAGTGTTTTGATAAGAAATATTTCGATGTACGTGTGATCATTCCGAAATATCTGTGTATGTCCAAAGAATACACCGACAGGCTCGAGTACATCGATTCATTTTATATGGATATAGGAAATGACAATAAGTATGTCGGAGTATTCAAGACAGAGTATGAAGGTGTGACTTTCTACTTCGTGGATAATGAGTTCTATTTCTCCGGGGCAAAGCCTTACGGCGATCTTCTCTGGGATCTTGAGAAGTTCATATTCTTTTCAAAAGCCGTGTTATCGGTGCTCCCGGTCATCGGGTTCCAGCCTGATCTCATACACTGCCATGACTGGCAGACGGGACTTATCCCTGTTTTTCTCAAGGAACGTTTTCACGAGGGTGAATTCTTCCGCAACATCAAGTCGGTTATGACGATACACAATCTTAAGTTCCAGGGCGTGTGGGATGTTGAGACGGTTCAGACTCTTTCGGGACTTCCGGGATACTTTTTTACACCGGACAAGCTTGAAGCATACAAGGACGGTAACCTGCTTAAGGGAGGACTTGTATTTGCCGATGCGATAACGACAGTTTCAAATACATATGCCGAAGAGATCAAGATGCCGTTCTACGGTGAAGGACTTGACGGACTTCTTCGTGCGCGCAGCAATGATCTTAGAGGTATCGTTAACGGAATTGATTATGATGAATATAATCCCACAAC
>CADCPL010000033.1 GCA_902803305.1 uncultured Lachnospiraceae bacterium | reverse complement strand
CTATGAATACCGGATAGTTCAGTCCGTATCCGCCGCACAGGTACGAACACATACTTGCTTCTTCAACCGCTTCTGCCTCGTTAAGAGCCGTGGAGAAGAAGTATACGCCCACCTTAAGGCCGGCATTCTTCGCGCCCTTTATGTGGCTCTTGAAGTAAGGATCTTCAATGAGCGCACCGGTCGATGATCCCCTGTATCCGCATCTGATTATAACGAACTCGATGCCCGAAGCCTTGACACTCTGCCAGTTGATGCTCGGCTGATACTTGGATACATCTATTCCGAGAACTCCCGATCCGGCATCAAGCGTTCCGTCCGAATTGAACTTATATGATACTCCGCCGATGACCTGGTCACCGGTAACCTTCTCATGGTCTTTTGTAAAGTAATACGTATGTCCGTCGATGTTCTGCCATCCGGTATACACGTATGAAACAATCTTCTTATAGAATGTACTGAAGTTGCCGTAATCGGCATATTTGGCCAGTCTGTATGACCCGTCGTCATATACGTAAAGCGCATTCTTGGCCGAATCGTAAAGCTGTGCATTTGCCTTATACTGCCCTTCGGGAGTCGGTGTAGGTGTCGGTGTGAGCGTTACCTTTACCGTGCCCGTAGGTGTAGTCGTCGGCGTAGGAGTCTTGGTCGGCTTCGGAGTAGGTGTTACGTCATCATCGTCATCATACGGATCATCATCCTCTTCCGCCTCCTCTGTAGGAGTAGGAGTGGGAGTCGGTGTCGGCGTTGGTGTAGGAGTCGGAGTAGTTTCCTCTTCGTCGTCATCGTACGGATCATCATCCTCCGTCGGATCCTGATCCGTATCTTCCGCCGCGACTATCCTGGATGCGCCTATACCGATCGATGCCAGATTGCCCGTAAACGGTCTGATCTGATCGGCTATTGCAGACCTTACTGCGCCTATAAGCCTTCCTGCTATCGAAGCTATTATCTCGGTCTTACTTAGGTCGACCGTTGATTCCTCGTATGTCTCTCCGTCTTCATTCACGGATGACTCAACAAATTCAACCGTATCGGTAAGAGCTGTTCCGGTCTCCACGTCAGCCGCTTTGTTTCCGTTATCCTCGGCTGCCGCATTGACTTCGCTCTCCTTCTTGATCTCATCCTTGATGTTGGCGATGACCTTGTATTCGATCTTAGCCTTTACACTGACTTTCTGTCCGACAGTCGGAAATACGTATCCGGAAAGGGAGTCGGAATCGGCTATGGCAACTGTATAATCGCCCGCACTCATTCCCGTCAGATGGATCACTCCGTCTTCGTCTTCGTCCTCGTAAGTGCTTTCCTTACCGTCCTTATCGGTTACGTCTATCCCCCATCTTATGCCCTTTACAAGGGTATCATCCTCATCGACGAGCTTAACCTTCAGATCCTTCTCGACACTTGTAAGAACGAGCGAGAGCATCTTTCCTTCGGTACTCTCAAGAGGAGCTGCCGCATCTTCAAGCTCATGTTCTTCGGTCTCAACTTCCTCGGCATTGTATGCGATAAGGGACGGATCATCGACAAACGATCTCATGTTGGCAATGGCGTTTTCCTTATTGATCTCGCCGCGGTAATCGGCGTAAACGTTCGTCGTCATCACCGATGTGATCAGCAGTACCGCTGCCATTATATAGCAGCCCCACTGCGCGGGCGCCATGCTCCTGAGCCTGTCCGTAAGTGACTCTTCGCTCAGCTCTTTCTCTATCGCCTCGTCCGTGACCGCTGCCTTTGGAGTATCTTTGAATCTCCACTCGGCTGATTTTTTCCGAAAAGCGGAGGGACCGTTCTTCTTGGTCGGAAGAACACCCATCCTTCTGTATTTATCAAGGCCCTTCTTGTGTCTGAACGAATCATCCGTCTTTACTGCTTCAGCCTTCTTTGCTGCTTCGGCCTTCTTTTTCGTCTTTTTTGTCGGAGCCTTGCGCTTTTTCTTGAGTTCCTCGGATCTGATGATTATCTTCTCATCAACGGACTTGCGTATGGACTGCTCCAGATCGGAAGACACCGGTTCCTGCTTGGGGCGGGCCTGCTTCTTTGCCGTCTGTTTTCTGTCATATGCGTAAAAAGAATCGACGGCGGCTTTTACGCCGTCCATATCCGATGTGTCTACCTTGAGACAGTCCTGCGTGACGATCTGCGAGATCGTCTCTCCGACTATCGCATCTTCCGTTTTGTCTTTAGCGTCGAACTTTTCCGATAATTCTACCCAGTTGAGTTCTTTGCATTCTTCGGCATTTCTGCCCGAAGCGCTGTCCTTTTTCTTCATGTTTCACCCCTTATTGTGCTATCTGCGTCCGTCTCGGCTCCCTCTTCCGTGAAGGACTCTCTCTATCTATAATCCGTTTGCCACATCTATCAGGTATTTCCCGTAATCTGTTTTAAGAAGCGGCTCGGCAAGCTTCTCAAGCTGCGCCTTGTCGATGAATTTTCTTCTGTATGCTATCTCCTCTATGCATGAAATATACATTCCCTGTCTCTTTTGAAATGCTCTTACAAAATCGGCCGCATCAAGAAGACTTTCATGATTACCCGTATCCAGCCACGCAAATCCGCGTCCGAGTGTCTCTACATACAGATCTCCTCTTTCAAGATATGCGTTGTTGACCGAAGTGATCTCTATCTCTCCTCTTGCAGATGGCTTTACGTTCCTTGCTATCTCCACTACGTCGTTGTCGTAAAAATACAGTCCCGGCACGGCATAATTGGACTTGGGATTTTCAGGCTTCTCCTCGATCGATATCGCCCTTCCGTTCTCATCGAACTCAACGACTCCGTATTCCTTCGGATCCCTGACATAATATCCGAATATCGTGGCGCCCTTCTCCCTTGCGGCAGCCTGGCGAAGTACCCTTGAAAAACTCTGACCGTAAAATATATTGTCGCCGAGTATAAGTGCCACATTGTCATTTCCGACAAACTCCGCTCCGATGATAAAAGCGTCCGCAAGTCCTCTCGGACTTTCCTGGATCGCATACGAAATGGAGAGCCCAAGCTGGCTTCCGTCACCGAACAGTTCCCGAAATGACGGCAGATCCCTCGGTGTGGATATCACGAGTATTTCCCTTATATCCGCAAGCATGAGTATCGAAAGCGGATAATATATCATCGGCTTGTCGTAGACCGGCATCATCTGCTTGGACATCGCTTTGGTGAGCGGGTAAAGCCTGGTACCTGATCCGCCGGCAAGTATTATTCCTTTCATTTGTACATTTCCTCGTAGTATTTCTGGTAGTCGCCGGATGTCACGTGCTCCATCCACTCGGTATGTTCAAAATACCAGCGGATCGTAAGCTTGATACCCTCCGCGAACATCGTCTCAGGCTCCCAGCCTATCTCCGACCTGATCTTATCGGGCGCGATCGCATATCTTCTGTCATGGCCCTTTCTGTCTTCAACGTACGTGATCAGATCGTAACTTATATGATCCTGTCTCGGATCGTCTGCGGGAAGCATTTCCTTTATCGTATCTATTATGATCTTAACGATCTCTATGTTCTGTTTTTCGTTATGTCCGCCGATATTGTACTTCTGTCCGAAGCGTCCCTTCTCTATCACCATGTCGATCGCTTTGGCGTGATCCATGACATACAGCCAATCGCGGACGTTCTTGCCGTCTCCGTATACCGGAAGCTTCTTGCCCGAAAGCACGTTGTTGATTATGAGCGGGATGAGCTTCTCGGGGAACTGGTATGGTCCGTAGTTATTGCTGCAATTCGTGATAAAAGCAGGGAAATGATATGTGTCGACATATGCCTTTACCATAAAATCCGATGAAGCCTTACTTGCCGAATAAGGGCTGTGCGGATCATACGGGGTAGTCTCGTAGAAATACGTATCTCCTTCTTCGAGCGACCCGTACACTTCATCTGTTGATACATGAAGAAAACTCTTGCCGGCCTTATATCCGTCCCCGTCTTCCCACGCCTTTTTGGCACAGTTGAGCATATTAAGAGTACCGATCACATTAGTCCTTGCAAAGATCTCGGGATCGCGGATACTCCTGTCCACATGGGATTCCGCGGCAAAATGTACCACATGATCTATATCGTTGTCGGCAAAAAGCTTTGATATCGCCCCGCCGTCACATATGTCGACCTTGGCGAACGTATAGTTCGGGTTATCCTCTATGTCGGCCAGGTTCTCCGGATTACCGGCGTATGTGAGACAATCGACATTGATGATCCTTATGGAATCGCCGTATTTGTCAAACATGTAATGAATGAAATTGGAACCTATGAATCCGGCCCCTCCGGTCACAAGATACGTTTTCATGTCAAGCAGATCCTTCCCTCATACTTATATATAACCACCCTGCATGATAACATAAACAGCGCGTAAATTCAACTAATGCAATCTTTCCAGGGCGTAAAACTGCCCTTTGCTCACATCCGCAAGATTGCCGCTGCTGTCGTATACGGGATGTACCATTACCTCTACCTCGGCCCTCGACGCAAGATCCGGTGCTGTTTTGATATATTCCCTGTAGTCTTCGGCCGATCCGAAGTATCGCGGGTTACCGCTGCAGTATTTTCTGATGGAGGCATTGAGCATCAGCTTGTACAGCCGCATCAGCACGTTTCCTCCCCTGTACATGTTCCTTCCGAGTCTGACCGACGATACGGGACGATCGGAAAATACCTTTTTAAGTACTCTCCATATGGACGGGTCCGTATGAACATGGTGGTGTGAGTCAATATGCCACAGCGTTCCGCCAAGCTTTGCGTATCTGTCAAACTGCGCACGTATCTCCTCCTCGATCGCAATGCTCGTACCCTTCGGAAGGAAAAATCTCGTCTTCATGTTCCTTGCAAAATCCGCTGTATACTCACCGGCCTTATTGCACATGAACGGATCGGAGGATATCGCATATGACAGCGGCTTTCCCGACGTAAGATTAAGATGAAGTCCGACTTTATCCGCAAACCCTTTTTGCATCGCAAGTTCCATGGCCTGCTCTGCGGCAGGCATGCCTACCATAAGCGTGGTCCTGTCGATAAGTTTTTTTTCAAATGCCTCGGCTATCGCGTTGTTTACTTCCTCACTCAGCCCGAAGTCATCCGCATTTACTATAATCGCCAATACCGGTACCCCGCTTTTTCAACTTCTTTCGTATCAAGTATACCCTTTATGTCCACGATGACTTTTTCGCTGTTTGCTGCACTGCCGAAGAATGCATCCCACTGCGAAAGCGTCCTCTTTTTATACTCTTCATGAGCAACCGCAAGCACTATGCAGTCCGCGCCGCGCACCTGCTCTTCACCCGAAAGCTCATATCCGTATGAACGCGAAACCTCATTCGGGTCTGCCCACGCATCGACAAGAAGCGGCTTCATCTCATACTGTTCGAGGTGTTTAAGAATCTCCATTATCTTGGAATTACGCACATCCGGACAGTTTTCCTTGAACGTCGTCCCGAAGAACACTATCCTGGCATCCCTTACCTTCTTGCCGGCAAGAACGAGCTGCTTAACTATCTGTTCTCCGACAAACGCCGGCATGTCATCGTTGATCTGACGGCCTGCAGAGATTATCCTCGAATGATAACCGAGGCGCTCCGCCTCATAAACGAAATAATAAGGATCGACGCCTATGCAGTGTCCGCCCACAAGTCCGGGTCTGAAGCCGAGCGCGTTCCACTTCGTGTTCATCGCATCGATGACTTCGTTCGTATCTATCCCCATCTTGTCAAAAGCCATCGCAAGCTCGTTGATGAACGCTATATTGATGTCACGCTGGGAATTCTCCACGACCTTGGCAGCTTCCGCAACCTTGATCGATCCGGCTCTGTGAACCCCGGCTTCTATGACAAGCTCGTAAACCGATGCTACCGTTTCAAGAGTCTCCTCATCCATTCCCGATACTATCTTTTTAATGTTCTCAAGACGGTGCAGCTTATCACCCGGATTGATCCTCTCGGGTGAATACCCTATCTTAAAATCAGTTCCGCATTTAAGTTGCGACTCCCTTTCAAGTATCGGAACGCAAATATCTTCCGTAACGCCGGGATAAACGGTCGACTCATATACCACGACCGATCCTTTTGTAAGATTTCTTCCCAGTATCTCACTGGCAGATTCGACCGGATGAAGGTCCGGTGTCTTGTCCTGATTGATCGGAGTCGGCACGGCAACGATATGGAACTTCGCTTTCTTAAGATCGGCGGGATCCGATGTGAACTCTACCGTTGACTTTGCTATCTCCTCATCTCCCACTTCCTTCGTGGCATCATGTCCCGACTTATATGCTTCGATCTTTTCTTTGTTAAGATCAAATCCTATAACCTGAACCTTTTTTGCAAAAGCAACGGCAATCGGCATTCCGACGTATCCGAGTCCGATCAATCCTATCTTTTCTTTTCCGTTTTTGATGTCTTCATAAAGTCCCATCTTACTTCTCCGATCTCTTCTTTTTTCTCTCTCTTAAAAACTCTGCGCAGTATCCGTACAGCGCAGCAGCAACCTTTCTGTTCAGCAGCATGAGTGCGATCATAAGAAGCACGCCCGTGCCGGCGCTGATCCACTCATTTGTGCTCACGGTCGCATATCCCGCATATATTATATAACACACAAGCCCTGCCGCAAACCTGCCGTAATCATATCCGACCGGATAGCACTTCTCTGCG
>CADCPL010000032.1 GCA_902803305.1 uncultured Lachnospiraceae bacterium | reverse complement strand
TATACAAAAAAACAGATGATCGCCGCAAAACAAACAATACCAAGGATTTCGTACGATAAATCTTTTGTAGGAACATTGTATCGCTTGCCAAAACCCTGCATTTACAAGATCCCTTCTTGTAGCCATTTTGCCCGGGTGGTAAGATACGTTTATAAAGATTCTTTCATCCGAAAGGGGGATTACAATGGCAACAACAAAGAAACCTGCAGTAAAGAAAGCAACAACCAAGAAGGCTACACCTGCAAAAAAGGCTACTACGGTTAAGAAGGCCGCTGCTTCAAAGGCCGGGACCGTTAAGAAGACTGTTGCCAAGAAGACAGCTTCTTCCGCAACATTAAAGCTTACCGCAACAGAGAAGAAACTGGTCGAGCTTTACAGGGATGCAAGTGCTGCTACAAAGAAAGAAGCTATGGAAGTCTTAAAGGCAGACAAAAAGCCTAACGACAGTCTTATCGAAGCCATTCTTGCAAACAAGGACCTTGCACAGACACTTAATACTCTGTTCAAGAAGAAATAACATGAATCTGTTTGAGTTTTTCAGTAATCTGACACATATCCGAAATGACAGTAAATGGGCAGTAACTACTGCCCATTTTACGGGTAATGTCCAAAAAGCCAACCTTCGTAGCAACCTCGGTCCCCGGGAGGGTGATTACAACGCATATGAGATTACATTCTATGCTGACGAAAAGAAGATATACGGCTGGCATACCTTTTATCCTCTGCCGAATCCTGATCCCGAATTCATAAAAGGTTCTTCGATCTATATACGCTACAACAGAAAAAAGCCATATATTTTTGAGCTGGTATCTAAGGATTCCCTTGATTATTAGGGATAGAAGTGATATCAATAAATGATAGTACAGCAAATCAATATGTGCAAAGCACCGCAATCCGCTATCATTCGGGGGTTACATCCAATAACGGACTGCGGTGTTTTTGATTTTCTTATAGTGATTACGGGATCTTTACAGCATCTCTTCTATCTCAAACTTAAGTTTTCCGCCTTTGCAGGATCCGTCTGTTTCAACTTCTATGATGAGATCCCCTTCGGGGAAATCCTCTGATGAGTCTACCTCCTCCCCGGCCTTAACGGTAAACCATTCTTCCTTACTTCCATCGCTTGTCCTTGTAAAGACTTTGGCACTGCCCTCTTCAAGATCGGCGTAATAATGCACCCTGTCTCCTTCTTCCACATCAAGTTTAAATACCTGGTTGCCCTTAAACTTCTTGAAATCCATGTATGCATTTTTTGATGTATTGCCGTGTACATATCCGACAGCGGAATAGCTCTCGGATCTGACATTCAGACAACCGGTAAAGCACATCAGAATCACAAATGTTACAGTTATAAAAACTGTTTTCCTCATTTCTTTATCCTCTTTTCACTAATCTTCTCCCACCAGATGCACCGTCTGATATGAATGACCCGTTGCGGGAAGGAACTTGTCCGTGACATCCCGGGTCTTTAGCTTGAGACTTCCGTCACAATTCTTCGTCCTTCCCTTATACAGTTCCATAACATCTCTCTCCACGTTTTCTGCCCTTCGATAATATTATCACAGTGGGGCAATATTCGCCTGCTCGAATTTTATTCTTAAGCAATTCCCAGGCTCCCCTTCCCGGGCTTTGTGCTTTGTGCCTATTTACCTTTGTGCTTTGTGTTCAGTTCGATATTGCGGCAGCATATACATTATTCGGTCGATAAATGCGATAAAATGTTGATTATTCGGTTCAATAATGCTATCATGTGTTTGGAGGAAATCACATGGAGCGATTGATTTTAAGTCAGTTAAAAGACTGGAAAAACAAGAAAAAACGCAAGCCGCTGCTCATCACGGGGGTACGTCAGTGCGGAAAGACGTATCTGATCAAGGAATTCGGAGAGAACGAATTCGCTGATATGGCCTATTTCAACTTTGATGGGAACGCAGGTCTGGCTTCGGTATTTGATTTTGATTTCGATACAGAGCGTATCATTGACGAACTTGGAAGCATAGTTGCCGAAAAAAAGATAATCCCAGGCAGAACGCTCGTTGTCTTCGATGAAATACAGGATTGTCCCAGAGCTATACAATCCCTTAAATATTTTTGCGAAAATATGCCGGATCTCCATATTATTGCAGCCGGATCTCTCCTCGGCGTAGCTCTTCGGGAGGAAGGTATCTCATTCCCAGTCGGAAAAGTCGACCGGTTGGAAATGTATCCCATGAGCTTTGAAGAGTTCGTAATGGCTGATGACGGAAAAAAATATATCGACGGTATAAAGAAACTCCCGCTTGATCGCGAGATACCTGCTCTGTACACTGCCCCGCTTGAAAAGTATCTGCAGAATTATTACATTGTCGGCGGGATGCCCGAAGTCGTTCAGACCTGGGTGGACTCTCATGATTATAAAGAGGTCGAAGACGTACAGAACCGTATCTTAAAGGATTATGCTGATGATTTTTCAAAGCATACAACAGCCGATACAGCTACAAAGATCAAGCTGATATGGGATGCCATTCCCTCTCAGATAGCAAGAGATAATAATAAATTCATATTCTCGCATGTAAAGAGCGGAGCACGGGCAAAGGATCTTGAAGACGCTCTCGAATGGTTACAAAGTGCCGGGATTGCAGGAAAGCTTCTCATGGTTCCAAATCCCCAGATCCCGCTGTCAAGCGAGGCAGATAATACATACTTCAAAGTATATATGTCCGATATAGGTCTCCTAAGGAGAAAATCTAACGTTAATTACAGAACAATACTTGAAGGCGACAGTGCATATGTAAGCTTTAAGGGCGCTCTTTCTGAGAACTATGTATATACACAGCTTCGATGCATGGGTATTGATAGCTTCTTCTGGAGAACAAAGGCTGACGCTGAGCTCGACTTTATCACCGATCACGAGGGTGTTCTTATGCCAATAGAGGTTAAAGCTGCTGATAATACCAAGGCAAAGAGCCTGCACCTGTTCAACAACAGATATAAGCCCAAAATGGCGATCAAGACATCTCTTAAGAACATCGGTGACAACATGGACGGTGAAACCCACGTCTGGTCAATACCTCTTTATGTTCTTTTCCGCCTGAAAGAATACCTTTTTAACGAGATGGGCTGGTAATATCCAAAAATCCCTGAATTCGCCCCAAATTTGCATTTTCGTATTTTCTTGGGGAAACTCAAAAACGCTCCCGGAACTCAAATATGAGTTTTTAGAGGCGTTTTTTGAGGTATATATTCTTTATATCTTCAGATCATCTGCTGATTATACTTGTCGGTTCATTGATTAACGGCCTCTCCCGCTTCAAGCCTCATGTTACTGATCTTTGCATCCTCAAGATCCTCAAGACATGTTTCAAATCTGTATTTAGACAATTCGTTTAAGCTGCGCTCCACAATACAATCCCCTCTTTATCAATATTCTTGTAGAAGGGCAAACCTAAGATATGAGCAGATTGTAAATACACGGACAAAACACCGATTTTTTCAATAAAATAAGCACCGGGCGCTGACCCTATGCAGCGCCCGATACTTAATTTAAGGGAGGTTAACAAAATGAAGAAGTTGTTTTGGCTTTTTTCTTTCCTTTGATATATATATCGGCAATGTTTCCGATCACTTAACCCCTCTTTTGTGATTTTCAAAACTTTATTTTCTACGGTGTCAACGTAATAAGTTCCCAGACGCTGTCAGATTCGGTCCTAAACGGGATTGCCCAGCCCCCTGTTCCGGAGGTCATATAAAGCACCTTAGTATGCGGTCCATAGTATTCGCCCAGCACCGGCGTACCCATCGCACGGCAAATGCTCTGAAGCGGCCACAGCTGTCCCGCATGCAAATGACCTGACAACTGCAGGGCAGCATCTAAATTATTAAGCTGATCCTTATCGTGCGGCTGATGATCCGCAACGATCACGGCACCTTCACCTTCATAGGGATTTACGATCTCAGACCACGGCTTGCGATCATTGACCTTGCTCATGTCATTCCTGCCTAGAAGTATCAGATCATCCGCGACCTTAACATATTCATCTACAACTATGGTGACCCCTGCAGCCTTGATATTCTCTACCAATTGTTCATCAGTATATGTCCGTCCGCCGAAGATCCTGGCATCCGGCTGGCTCTCATGATTTCCGTAAACAAAGTAAACAGGTACATTGATCTCGGAAATTATCTTCCATGCCTCGACCATCTCTTCGTATGATGTTTTTTCATCAGTCACATCGCCGCCTATTATAACGAATTCCGGCTGCACAGCGTTTACCTGATCACGGAATTTCATCAGATTCTTTATCATATGGTCATCCTCGGCATGGATATCCGAAGCAAAGGCAAAGGTATGCGGCTGTTTTAAGCCCTCTGCAGTCCATGTGTGTTCATTCATGACAACATCTCTTGCATTAATGCTCCCGTAAAGTGCGACGCAGATACATACAACCGCACCTGTAACGGCTATCAGTTTGGTCTGACATGGCTGCTTTTCGGAGCTTTTGTCCCTGCGCTGACGAACTTTTCTTACCACAAATTCCACAATGCTCGCAACAACATCACTGATAATAACGATATCCATGACCGCTATCAGATCCGCGCACCGATACGTAAACCAGTTATCAACATTAATGAACAATACCGGCATGTACAGTATCAAAAATGCTTTGACCGCAAATACGATCGCATTTACTACAGGAAGTTTCCTTTTTCTCAAAGGAAGCTGCGCAGCAAACAAAGCAGAAAACACTATAATAAATTCCAGCGCCCATAACAATTTATGCCCAAGACTCATATTTCCCTCCTGATGTTTTATTCTTGAAATCTGATGAAGCATTCATCTTTTTTAACTATACATAGCCGGATCGGTTTCGTCAATTATCGGGGCTGTCGCCTCATTTGTTTCTAATGATATTATTGCAGTCGGTAATGAAAGCCTGCATGTCTTTATACATATTATCAATGTTTTCCGGCCCCGCCATCACTTTCTCCTTGAAAATATATGATATCCTTTGCCTGTCCATTGTCATCCAGATGATCCGGATCAAAGGGTATGGCGCAGATATGCCACCCGGTCATGCGATAGCCCGTTCTCCATCCTATATCGTATTCACTGTCTGCCTCGGCATCGGCATAGATGACAAATGCTGTCTCTGCTATGGATTCCATATCCTGTATTATCGAACACTTCTCATAATCGCTTCTGTCGATAAAATCCTTTACCAGAAGACGTTCTTCGAATATGTCATCATAGTAGCACAGATCGTTTTCTTTATCGCCGTCTCCCATATACAGTTCATACGGCACATGTTTGGATGTGTCAATTGCCCCGCCGGTATCAAAGAAAAAGATCGGTACGTCGGGATCAGGACCTTCGCCTTCATATTCACTCGGAACATCATCACCGTTTATGGCAATTTCGAGACTTCCCTTAACCCCGGGTTTTGCTTTGACAACATCCCACCGGCTGAGAAAATGCCCCGTTCCTTCATAATAACCGAGACATAAATATACGTATCCGTCAAGGAACCTGAACTGCTTGGGTTCGCCATATCCTCTGTCTGCATTCCCGATCATTCCAAGTTCGGTAACGTCTCCGGTCTCATCAACCGAACATAAGATATATTCATCATTGGCGGTGTGCAGCATGGTGATCAGAGTTTCTCCCGCGAATCCGACATACTCATGATATATGTTTTCACCGCCGAGTCTTGCTGTCTCTTTTCCATCCCGATATAAAACCGTATTCATGTTCTGCCCGCCGTATTCCTCGACGGCAAGGATCTCTCCGTTTTCCGACACGCCGAGAGGTAATCCCTTACAGTATAAGGATGTCTCTTTCGTTACCGGATCATAAAGATTCGTACAGCTGGCATCGAACATTTCAGGAACGGTTTCTGCAATATAGAATCCCTTCGGGCATGCATACAATTCTCCGTTTCCGGCCACGGTACCAATCTCTTCCCACTTACATGTATTGACATCATAAGAGATAAGAGGACATGGCATGGTATAAAACTCGGTATGCAGGAATTCTCCGAAAGTTGCACCTTTGTCCATGGAGTCGGGCGATATATTCCTGAAATAGACCTTGTCCCCTATCCTCACGAAGTAGTGGCCGTTGTTATATACCCGACCTTCCTTGAATGCAGCGGCAAAACTGCCATCGTCCACTACAGGCTCCGTGCCCGGTTCAACATTTTCCGGCTCGTCCTTGATGCCATTTTCCACCCCTTCATTGATGTCATTTTCCTGAACACTGTTGAAATCGCTTTCCGGCTTTCCCTTACAGCCTGCCAAAAGTACAGCACTTATAACGCATATGATGATCTTAAGAAGTGTTTTTCGCATTTGATCAGTCCTTCCATCCTTATTTGCCCGGTATCAGTGTTAAGACCTTTGCTCTCGTATGGTTACTTTTGTCCATCGATCTCAATCTTTCCTTTTATACCAATATTCAGTACAGCCGGACTCCAATCACCCGCAAATTCACCTTCGCCGGTAAGAACCCTTATCTTTGAAGGATCTGTCGGAACATACACCGGAGTGTATCCTTCGCCGTTGATGTCATAATCCTTCTCGCTTGCCCATTCAAGGCATCCTCTTATGGAATCGGCTTCCGCTATCTCGTGCCTTGCCAGAACATAAGTGTTAATGAAAGACTGATCGTATTCGTCATGACTCTCAAAAAGTACCGTTTCTCCGTCCTTATGAAGCAGGAATATGTTGTAAAAATCAGTTCCTCCGGACATTGTGGTCGGGAAACTCTTCCAGTCCCCCGTGCAGCTCACATACAGACCGGAAAGATAAAAGTTGTCATTTTCCGCATTGTAATCATACGACTCAGACGCCCTCACATATGACGACACACCGCTGTCATTTACATCGATATATGATCCGACATAATCCGGTATCTGCATAACATACTCTTCCCTTGCACTGCTTTTGAATTCATCGTTAAAGATCGTATTGTTCCCGTCGTCCGAAAACAGTATTGTGGCTGTTTCCGCAAAAGGTGCCGCCTTGTAAGCCGGAAGATAGCATGTTACTCCGAACGGATCGAGCGTCCATGCGAGCTCACCGCTGCTCATATAGCTTTTCAGGTCTTTCTTAAACGTCTCTTTATCTGTGTCAAATTCAACCGAATAGTATTCCTTCAGCTTACTGCCGACACTTTCATACATCTTATCCGTCATAAGATCCAAGAAAGCATCTTCATCCGCGATAACATCGGAAAACGTTATCTCTTTGCCACCGTCAATACGATATGAATGTGCCGTGTATTCGGTATAGACTACATCATCATACATCCCTTCTGAGCTGAATTCGGTTACAAAGCTTAAATAATCATCATCTGCCCTTCGAAGGTATACCTTCCAGCTTTCATCAAAGCTTATGAGTTCATTTTCTCCGATACTCTTCAGATCGTTGTTCCATGCCTCTTTTTGTTTGGATAACATCTCATCTCTTGCATTTTCAAGAGATGCGGCAAGTTCCCTGTTTGACTTCGCACTTTCCCCGTCAAGCATTAGATATGTGAATTTATGCTTAATCGCCGGAGTATTATCCTCCCTCCATTCAAAAGCATTCTCGCGGAACAGAAGAAGATCCGGGACACCCTTCGGAGTTTCCTCTTTCTCCGGCTCAACTTCATCGTCAGCCTCAGCTTCTTCCATCGCTGATCCTGTTTTTTCCGGTTCGGTTTCATTCTGTTCGGATGCCACCGCCGTCTTATCCTCCGGCTTATCTGAATTATCACCGTTACCGCTTCCGCCGCATCCTGCAAGAATCACAGCACACATAAGACAGCTTATGATCACCTCGACCGATCTTCTCTTCATTCCTGATGTTCCTTTCAAGTCTGTTTTCGCCTACTCGAGATGTTCGAGTTTATATGCGTCACCATCTACCCTGACAACGGCATATCCGCTATCCACCTTCTCATACTCGGGATCCGCAGCTGCCTTTTCTTCTGTCAGACTGTAATCAATTTCTTTCCCGTCATAGTACGCGTCCAGATCCTGCGAATAAATGCTGTAATTCAGTTTGAGCTTATTATTGCCCAGATCTTCCACTTTTGATATGACTGAAAAATAAGTCCGTGCCTCACCGTCTGCAGCAGGTGCATAGAGATACCCGTTCTCATAAAATAATGAACCATACTCTTCGGGACCTGCCTGCATTTGGGATGCTTCCCGGTCAGTTAATGTAAATCCGAGATACTTGTCCGTAACTTTGTTTATATTCTCCAAACTGATCTTTTCATAGACATCATCCGATCCTTCAGCGGGACCGGTTCCATATTCGATGCTCTTATAATTATTGATCTTGGTCCATATATGAACCCACCTGAATATGGCATACAGATCATGTTGATCTCTGTCATACTCAAACAGACATGCTTCTGAAAAATTACTCAGATAGATGTTCATTTTTTTTAGAGTAGCGGCATCTACCGATATCTCTTTACCAACCGGCTCTTCATGAACCGGTTTTTCCGAAACATTATCACCCCTGTACTGGCCGATCGGCGTCCATGGTATCAGTTCACATCTGGCCTGATAGCTGCTCATCTTATCGGCAAACTCTGCCTCGGAAATATCAAGTTCCTGCGCATCCTTCGCTCCAAAGATACCTGTATCGTTGTGATAAATACCTATCGCGCCGTTTTCCTTCTCATCCGAGAAATAAAAATCATCCCATACAAGGTTGTCTGCGCTCCAGCTCAAATGATTTTCTCCGAATATCGTAATGGCCACTCCGCCCGAACCTTCGTAATAGAAATGTCCGTCGCCCATGTAATTGTAGCTGCTGCGTGTGCTTCCCGTAGCTACAAGTTCGGGTTTGTCATCCTTTACGGAGCAGATGATATAGATATAACTTCTCTTGTTGCCATCATATTCTTCGTCGGATCCGATCAGCAGTTCAGGTACTCCGTCACCGCTAAGATCCGCCATTTGATAACCTATGCTTTTTTGAAGATCATCATCCCCCGAATACATGACCTTCTCCGACAAGCCGCCCGAAACGTATTTGTATTCCCTGTCCATATTGAAACCATAGTCAAGGACTTCAAACACTTCATCAAACACAGGCGCATATACTGCTTTGTAGTCGGCTTCATCGGCAGCCGTCTTTTCCTGCTCCCCGTCTTTATCCTCAGACTTTGCTTCATCCCGGCTGTCGTCCTCAGTCTTCTCCTGTACAGCCTCCTCCTTGACGTTCTGCGTTTCGTTTTTGCGATCACTGTCGGAATCCGACCCGCAGCCTGCAAGAAGCGTTGCAGTCATCAGACAGATAATGATCACGGAAAATGAAGTTATCCTCTTAAATCTCTCTTTGATCATCATCTGATCCCCCTTTCTATGAGTTTCATTATATTGATGATGAGCGGCCCGAACACATAACACGAGATGATCTCACCGGCCGCGACCGAAAATGCCATGAGCGCAAGGACCGCACCTTTTGCTTCGGCTGAGCCCATGCTGACAACGCCGTAGCCGTAATAGAGAACCAAAGGTATCACTACGGCATTTACAACAACGGTGGGAATGGGGATGAGCAGGCTCTGTTTGAAACCAAGTTCATCTCCCCATTTTTTCTTGATCGCCTTAACGATCGGCTTGGTGAGAAATGCCGCTATGACCGTAGCAAGAGTCCCGAATACTATATCGATCCACGATCCTCCGAACAGATTTGTGATAAAGCATCCGAGGATGACTCCCCACACGCCTGCCGGCGTAAAATATATCGTCATGCACAGTGCTTCTGCCACTCTGCACTGTATCTCCAGATACGAAAACTGATATGTAAGAAGCGACAGAACGACATAGACGGCCGCAATGATCGCCCCCTGTGTCAGAAGCTGTATACCTATACTCTTATTTTTAAGTGATCCCTTCATTTTTTCTCCTATCTGCATAAACATCCAAAAAACAGTCTTCTCTATTCTAATGGGTTCATGGGAAAAATCAACCCACTATGTTATAATATTTTCATGTTTCACAACACTTCTAACCGAAAGGCCGGTAAGCAGATATGGAAAAATACGTAATGGCAATAGATGCCGGAACAACAAGCAACCGCGCAATTTTATTCGACAGGTCCGGAAAGATCTGCTCCATGGCGCAAAAAGAATTCACGCAGTATTATCCCGAGCCCGGTTGGGTCGAGCATGATGCTTCGGAGATATGGTTCACACAGCTTGGCGTATGTGTGGATGCTCTTGCCAAGGCGGGGGTTTCTGCCGACAGTATCGCTGCGATCGGTATCACGAATCAGCGCGAAACGACCATCGTGTGGGACAAGAATACCGGCAATCCGATATGTAACGCCATCGTATGGCAGTGCAGAAGGACGAGCGAATACTGCGACTCGCTTGTCGAAAGAGGGCTTACGGATATGATCCGCGAAAAGACCGGTCTCATCATCGATGCTTATTTTTCGGCCACCAAGCTGCACTGGATACTTGAAAACGTTCCGGGAGCCAGAGAGCGTGCCGAAGCCGGGCAGCTCCTTTTCGGAACGGTTGAGACATGGCTCATATGGAAGCTTACAAAAGGCGCGGTTCATGCAACAGACTACTCCAACGCCGCAAGGACCATGATGTTCAATATAAATACGCTTGAGTGGGATGATGATATACTCCGCGAACTGGATATACCCAAATGCATGCTTCCGACTCCGATGCCGAACAGCTGCGTATACGGCATGACCGACGCATCATTTTTCGGCGGAGAGATACCGATATCGGGTGCTGCCGGCGATCAGCAGGCTGCTCTTTTCGGACAGACATGCTTTGAAAAGGGCGAAGCCAAGAACACGTACGGGACCGGATGTTTCCTTCTGATGAACACCGGTGATAAACCGATCAGGTCCGAAAACGGTCTTGTTACGACGATAGCATGGGGAATAGACGGTAAAGTAACATATGCCCTCGAGGGATCGATCTTCGTTGCCGGAGCTGCCATCCAGTGGCTGCGCGACGAACTTCACCTGATAGATTCGGCTGCCGAATCGGAGCGTCTGGCAGAAGTTGTGGATGATACGGCCGGATGCTATGTGGTACCCGCTTTCACGGGTCTCGGAGCACCTTACTGGGATCAGTATGCAAGAGGTGTCATTGTCGGACTTACACGCGGCGTCAATAAAAACCATATCGTTCGCGCAACACTTGAATCCATCGCCTACTCGACCCATGAAGTGCTCTCCGCCATGGAGGCCGATTCCGGGATAAAGCTGTCTTCTCTTAAAGTGGACGGCGGGGCCAGTGCGAACAATCTTCTCATGCAGATCCAGTCCGACATAGCCGCCACTACTGTAATACGTCCGTCATGTATCGAGACCACCGCTATGGGAGCCGCTTATCTGGCAGGGCTTGCCGTGGGATACTGGAACGATCGTGCCGACGTATTGTCAAACTGGCAGAAGGATAAGGAATTTGCCCCGCAGATAACCGATATCGACAGACAGGAGCGCCTGCGCGGATGGAAAAAAGCGGTCAAATGCGCGCAGGGCTGGGCTCAGTCATAATTTCCGACCCAAAGCTTGACTCAAGAAAAAATAATTCGACTCAAGAAATAAGTTCAACTTAAGAAAAAAATTCAAATAAAGATAAAAGTTCAACTCAGGATAGGAGAAATAAGATCATGAACAGATACGATGTTATCATAATCGGCGCCGGAGTAACCGGCTGCGCCATAGCCAGAGAACTCTCCCGCTATGACCTCTCTGTTGCCGTCCTTGACAGAAATCAGGATATCGGAGAAGGAACATCAAAAGCAAACAGCGGCATCGTTCATGCAGGTTATGACGCAAAGCCCGGAACGCTCAAGGCAAAGCTCAACGTAAGAGGCTCCGAGCTGATGCCCGATCTTACGCAAAAGCTCGGCATTCCGTTTAGAAGGAACGGATCCATGGT
>CADCPL010000031.1 GCA_902803305.1 uncultured Lachnospiraceae bacterium | reverse complement strand
CTGCCTATATCACATATCTGTTTTCTTATCTGCGATTCCCGATCAGTCATTTTTTCCCCTTTTTATAACTTACATACTTATTGAGCCATGATGTTAATCAAGATTATATAACTCACAAGATTCAAAGTCGACACAAACTCACAAATCTGTTATAAATGTATGCATGGATATACTGGTCGTACAAAAACAGATGCTGATCATATTTGTGCTCATCATGATAGGAGTTTATCTGTATAAGAGAAAACACCTGTCAAACGAGTCATCAAGACAGTTATCGTGGATCATCGTAAACATCACGAACCCGATAACACTCCTGTGTGCGGCTCTTGCGGAGGAGAATAAAGTCGGCGCGAGGGAAGTGGGGATAGCGTTCGCCGCTTTTGCTGCGATGTACGCCATTCTGATCCCGGTCTCATATATCATCCCGATGCTTCTTAAGGTTGAAAAGAGCAGAAGGTATGCATATCACATGCTTGGCATTTTCGGAAACGTCGGATTCATCGGCATTCCTTTTTCGCGTGCCGTCATCGGACCTGAGTCGCTCATATTCGTATCCATATGCGGCCTTACATTTAACATGCTGTTTTACACATACGGTGTAGCCGCGCTTGAAAGAACAGCGATGGAGCAAAATCCCGACAAGGACAGCATAAGACCTTTTTCGATAAAGGACGTCATCAATACGGGTACCGTAATGGCGGTCATTACGATAGTAGTATATCTGTCGGATATTGATGTTCCGGATGCAGTGAGTCAGACGCTGACTCATATCGGCAACTGTACGACGTTCTTGTCGATGGTTGTACTCGGCGTATCGGTTGCACAAATGATCCCGAAGGAAGTGTTTACGAGATGGAGGCTGTACGTGTTTATCCTTCTGCGTCAGATCCTCATCCCGATACTTCTCATATACATATTGAAACCGGCTATAAGGAACGACCTGATACTTCATACCGTTGCCGTTATGTCCGCTATGCCTTCCGCTAATCTTCCGCTCATGATGGCAAAACAGTGCGGGGTGAAGGAAGACATGATATCGGCCGGGATAATACTTACGACAGTCGCGTCAATGATAACAATTCCTATTGTAATGTCGTTCCTTTGATACTTTTTTTGTAGAAATTTAACAGAAATGAAAAACCGGCCGGAGTACCATTTTTGTTAACATTCACGGTATTGAAAAAGGGTATTTACAACGTCTGTGATCATCATCTATAATCAGACTCATCAGAAAACAGTTCATTTGTTTTCAATCGATCGGATCGAGCCGTTTCGGCACTAATCAGCTTATTACAGTTTAAGGAATCTTAAGTGATCGGAGGAGGAATAAGTTTATATGATCTTAAATATCGTTCGCAGCGTTCTTGACAGGATCAGGGACGGTTTTGCAGGTGCCTGCCATGACGACAGAGGCATCGGTGTGGTGGAGGTTATTCTTATTTTGGTCGTTCTCATAGGCCTTGTTGTCATATTCAAAGATCAGATGACATCGCTTGTTGAGACGATCTTCGGAAGGATAGCGGAAGATGCGGGAGGTATATGAAGCATAGGGGCGAAATATCAGTCTTTCTGGTACTCATGTTGTCGGTCTTATCTTCCTTTATCATCGTTCTTATCATGCATGTTCGCATCTTTATATCAAGGAGCGAAGCGGCATACGCAATGAATAATGCCGTAAGGTCCTGTTTTGGGGAATACAATAAAGCGGTTTATCAGGAGTTTCATATTTTTCTCATTGACAGTTCTTATAAGGGAATTGACGGCGGCTGCGATGCGGTCGCGGATCATTTTTCCTCATATCTTGAAAACAGCACGATAAGCGCAGACAGCGTGCATGTCGAAGCGGTTTCCGTTTCGGACGAGCAGCTTTATGAGGCGGCTGCTTTGTATGCACAGGAGAAGATGGGGATCGACGATAGAGTATCGGAAGACGGATATTATATTGAGGGATTCAAACAGATCGTAACAGACTATGCAAGAGGGAACGGAAGCCCCGGTTTTGATCTTGCAAATTGCTACACAGGGGTCAGGTTTTATGCGGATATAACGGACCGCGCAGGAACTGCGATAAGTCTTGAGAGGGAATTCTCGTATGATAAGATCCTGCCATAAGAGAAGGGGAAGTCTTACAATCGAAGCCGCTCTCATCCTTCCGGTGTTCATGACATCTCTATTGATGCTCTCATCGGTTCTTCTTGTTTATCTGACGGCCATGAGGCTGCAGGCAGCTATGTATACCACAGCTTCGGATCTGGCATGGCGCATTCCTTCCGAGGAAGAGTTCTCATCCTTTTCGGTAAGGGATGAACTTGCGGACATCATAACGGATGAGGATGCAAGGTTTATCAGAGGAGGCTTTGATGGGATAGAAGTATCGGCCGATCTTGATGATCCGGAATATGTAGAACTCAGTGTCAGATGTGATCTTGTCCCAATAGGAGGCACAGCATTTATCGGTATCCCGTTTGAGAGAAACTGCAGGGTGCACTGTATGTGCGGATATGATCACGGATTCTTTCCTGAGGATGAATATGTGTTCATCACAAAAGACAGCAGCGTCTATCACATGAATAGGAACTGTAGTCATATCAGATTGGATGTGAGGAAAACGACAGGAGGTGTTGTGACATCTCTTCGAAACAGCAGCGGAGCCAGATACAAGCCGTGCGAGAGCTGTCACAGCAGTCTGTCGGATAATGTACTTTATATCACG
>CADCPL010000030.1 GCA_902803305.1 uncultured Lachnospiraceae bacterium | reverse complement strand
GGCGCTGATGCATCGCCAATGTTCATCCCGGCGCCGAGCGTTCTCGCGCCTGACTCCGATGCGTATCCGAGTGTTGCCTTTATCCCTTCCGGTCCCGCATCCATTATGTGGTTGTTGCATATGTTCCACACGTCTGCTCCGATCCTGTCAAGGAACGTAGTAACCTGCGGATCCATGCTGTGCATGAGCGCCGCCGCGGATCCTTCGCGGCTTATCTTGCTGCCGTCATATAGCGGTCCTTCAACGTTTACGACAAGGTGATCCGTGTCCTTTATAAATGACAGCACTTCGGAGGAAAGCAGTTCTTTATCATCCCACTTTCCGAGCATATGCTTATCGAATCCAATATCGCCGGTAAACGTAACGGTCAGCTTGTCTAGTTTACATAACTTCCTGAATGTATCACCGCGCTCTTCAAAATTCTTGAAATGATCATAGCTTGCCGATGCGGGAGAAAGGATCACTGCATCTCCCGGCCTTGTCACGGATATCGCAGTATCAACTGCCTCTTTAAGGTCGGCAACAAGGAAACAGTTATCGCTCTTATTAAGGCTATCGTATATACGACTCCCGGATGCATAGGCAAGTATGTAATTATACTCTTTATGAGAATTGATGAAATCGATCAGTATATCGTAGTTGATCCCTCTGTCCATCCCGCCTATGATGACGGTCTTTGCATTAGGGACAGAAGACAGAGCCTGTATCGTGGCATTCGGTATGGTTGAGATGGAATCATCATAAAAATCGATCCCGCCACGGCTTCCGATGAACTGAAGCCTATGAGCAAGTCCGCGAAAATCAGACAGTGCACTCCTTATGACCGCGTCTTCGATATGAAAGACTGATGATGCGATCGTATATACAAAGTGTGCGTTATAATCGTTGTGATGTCCCCTTATCCCAAGGTCATATCCCGGAACATCCGCACTGTCTATCTTCGTTATCGCCGCAGAGCCCGGCAATTTGGGAACTGCGGATCCGGCAAACAGAAAATCTCCGTCCGTCTGATATTTTGCGATATTTGCCTTGGCAGCAAAATATCTTTCAAATGTTTTGTAATAATCAAGGTGCTCCTCAAACAGATTTAAGAATACGGCTATATGCGGAGACACCGTTACATGAGCGAGCTGATGGCACGACATCTCAAATACCACGATCGTTTCGTCATCTATCTCGCCGAAATGATCAAGGCATGGTTCTCCTATATTACCGAGCAGTATCGTCTTCTTCCCGGCGGCTTTCAGGACATGGTACATGAGCGCCGAGGTTGTGCTCTTGCCTTTTGTACCAGTTATCCCGATAGTATTTTTGCGAAACGATTCAAGAAAGATCTGCGTCTGAGATGTGTATCTGCTGTCATCATCTTCCATGACTATGCCGGGACTTTTGATTATATGATCGTACGAATCCTCGTCAATGTCTTCGCGTTTTCCTTCAAACACATCAACACACTTAGGGGTACAGAAATCGTGAAGGAAGCGCTCCGTAGAACGCCCTTCACGTCCGTACCCCCAAATGAGTATTCTTTTTCCGTTGAATCGGTCGTAAGTGTTCATTCTGCAGTCGTCGGGTTCTTCTTAAGTCTCCTGATCCACAGTCTCTGTATCACGTATCCTATCAGATACATATCCGCTACGATCCCGACAAGCATTCCTATCATCGGGATAAGTCTTACTATCTCAAGTGCCGCTATTCCGATGAGCGCAGACAGGAAAATGTTCATCTTGGGCAGGAACAGTCTTACAAGTGATGCTCCGGCAAACGCAAGTCCCGCACACAGAAGCAGTACATAAGCAAGCAGCAGCATTCCTCCTATAGGAGCAAGGATATATGTGCAGCAAAGCATTATCGCTACTACGGGAACAGCTATCCATCCGATCACTCCGCTTCCGACCATTGCGCCGGGTCTTGTCTTCATGAATGTAGCTGCAGTCTCTAGATGCTCCGAGAAGAGCCAGCAGAGGATCATTCCGAATGCAACCATGGCAACGATCCAGTACAGTCCGCTCGTAAGCTTCTTGAAAAGCGCCGCTGCAAGTCCTGCAACGCCAAAAGCCGATCCCTTATCGTCCTCATCAACCGCTTCTTCATATTCGTAATCGAATATCTCCGCATCGTCGTCGATCTCGGGCTCGTTTGCACTCTTTACAGTAAGCTTACCCGTGATGACCGTTCCGCTTTCGATCTTAACGTTCTGTGCATCGATCG
>CADCPL010000029.1 GCA_902803305.1 uncultured Lachnospiraceae bacterium | reverse complement strand
TTGTAAAGACGTACACGAACCTTAAGGGGGGCAGCGTATGTTGCGTCACGTTCCTTACATTCCTCAATAGAATACTTGACATCTTCTTCGCATAACTTAAAATCAACAAACTCCAGACTCAACTGTCCGCTGTAGTCTGTGATCGGAGAGATGTCTGCAAAGACCTCTTTCAGACCATCATCCAGAAACCATTGGTAAGCGTCTTTCTGGACTTCGATGAGATTTGGCATCTCGAGAACTTCTTTCTGACGCGAAAAGCTCATCCTTGTGCTCTTGCCAACTGTGACCGGACGTATCCTGTTCTTTTCCATTGACGTTTTCACCCCGTTTTTCTATTTATATTTCATTACCGCACATTCGTGGACACATCCTTCGAAAACCCCCATATTTAGCGGTGTTTCCGAAAAAAGGCACACAAAAAGAGCCTATGAAACCACAATAGTGCGTTATCCATGGTAACACAAGCTCTTTTTTGAGTCAAGAAAAATATTTTTAATTTTTTTTGAACAATATCGATTACTTAAGAGTAACCTTTGCGCCTTCAGCTTCAAGCTTAGCCTTGATATCGTCAGCCTCTTCCTTGGAAGCGCCCTCTTTGAGTACCTTGGGAGCGGAATCAACAAGATCCTTTGCTTCCTTGAGGCCAAGACCTGTTGCTTCACGAACAACTTTGATGACCTTAACCTTGTTGGGACCTACATCAGTAAGCTCGATATCGAATTCGCTCTTCTCTTCGCCTGCTGCACCGCCGTCAGCTGCACCTGCTGCTGCAACTACAACGCCTGCTGCTGCAGATACGCCGAACTCTTCTTCGCAAGCCTTAACAAGATCGTTAAGCTCTAAAACGGTTAACTCTTTTATAGCATCAATAAATTCTGCTGTTGACATTTTTGCCATTTTATTTTCCTCCTACTTAATTTAAGTTATTTTTTAATTACTATTTGCCTATTCTGCTGCTTCTTCGGCAGGTGCTTCTGTTGCGGGAGCTTCCGCTTCAGCTGCAGGTGCTGCTTCCTCGGCAGGTGCTTCTGCAGCAGGTTCTTCTGCAGGTGCTTCTGCTTCCTTAGCTGACTCTCCGCCACCGTTCTGTGCTATCTGATTGAGCACACGGGCAAGATTTGAAATAGGAGACTGCAGTGATCCGAGCAGCTTGGAAAGAAGCTCTTCCCTTGAAGGGATCTTAGCAACCTCTGCGATTCCTTTCGCATCATAAAGCACGCCTTCCACAACGCCTGCCTTGAGTTCCAGCTGGGGAGCTTCCTTGGCAAACTTTACGATAACGCGTGCAGGTGCCGTTGCATCATCCTTTGATACGGCAATGGCACTGGGACCTTCAAGATGAGG
Organism: uncultured Lachnospiraceae bacterium; assembly: GCA_902803305.1. Classification (GTDB taxonomy): domain Bacteria; phylum Bacillota; class Clostridia; order Lachnospirales; family Lachnospiraceae; genus UBA2868. Next base: position 3,267 of record CADCPL010000029.1, on the reverse strand, counting down.
TGATAATGCCTCAAAGTCGGTTCCCTTAAATGCAAAGTTCATCATTGTGTTCTTGAAAACCTTGTAGGTGATCCCTGCTTCACGAAGCTGCTTACGAAGGATCGTATCCTGCTCAACAGTAAGTCCGCGATAGTCTACAAGTACAAGACCCTGGGCGTCCTTGATCACTTCCGAGATCTCATCGACAATAGGTTTCTTAAGTTCTACCTTAGCCATTTTTTACCTCCTTTACAGATTTTTCGTTTTGACCGAAAACGAGGTTTCCTGATATAAAAAACCCGCTCCAAAGACGGAGCGGGCATAAAATCACAGTGATAAATACTCGTATTCTCCTCGGCAGGCGAATGAATGATCATTACTTACACAAATAGGTGACTCGCCCATTTGGATCGCCTTCGGCGATGGGGGCTCGTCGTGCAGTAAGGAATCCTCCCACTTCGTGGGTCCCTCCTTACAGCAAATTCGTACCTGCTGTCTTCGGCCGGTCGCTTTGGCGACCTTGCCTAGACTACCATAACGGTTCACTGTTGTCAATAGTTTTTAACGATCATTGCGTGTCCACAGCCCAATCGGGAAGTTTTTCTTCCTGCGGCTGCTGTGCCTGCTCAGCCTGATCCTGTTCCGGCTGCGTCTGTGCAGGCTGCGTCTGTTCAGCCTGTGCGGGTGCATCCCCTGCGTCTTCCGCAGGTTCAGGGGCCTTTCTTGCGGGAGATGTATTCTGACCGTTCTGAGTATTATGATCCTTGTCGGACTTCGTAACAAAGCCGTCATCATCTATCTCGGCATAGTTCGATATCCCTCTCATATACTCGATGATCCTGTCATGCTCCGCAGTACTTGCGCACGCAACACCGGACCCTCGCTGTATGCACGGTATGAACCTGACACTGTCAAGCTTACAGTCCCTGTTGAGCGTGGCTGTAACTATGCATGTATCGAGAGTTTTGGAATTGAACCAGAAATTTCCGAGGCTGTAAAAGATCGGTACATCGTCTATATAATCGATCCCCTGAAGACAATGCGAATGTGCTCCGATCACAAGATCCGCTCCCGCATCGACATACGCCTTTGCAAGATCACGTTGGCTCTTTTCTACAAGATCCGTGCTCTCCGTTCCCCAATGAACGAACATTACCGTGAAATCACTGTTCTCCGATGCCGTTTTGATAGCCTGTACTGCTTTTGCCGGATCGAGAGTTCGAAGGACTCCGGGAGAATCAGCGGTCGCTTCCTTGGTATCGGGGCTTCCCAGTCTCTCTATCTGAGTTGCGGCCACTATCGATATCACATTCCCGTTTACGTGAAAATATGCCGGCTGCATCGCTTCATCGATATTTTTCCCGGCACCTACAAAAGGAAGGCGCGCGTCATTAAGCGTATCTATAGTGTCGATAAGAGCATCGGGACCGTAATCATAAGCATGATTGTTGGCAAGACCGACTATATCCACTCCCATATCCTTCATGATATGAACATCCCTCGGATCCGCGCGGAATGTGAAAGTCTTGTTTGGCGTGGGCGTTCCTCTGTCGCTGTAAGGAAACTCATTGTTTGCCATCATGATGTCGGAAGACTGCATGAGCGACAGCACTCCGTCATCAATGCTTTTGTGTATATCCTCACCGTTGCTGCGATACTTGTTTATCGTCGCATATCCTTTCGCGAAGCCGACATCACCGACAAACGACAGCGTTACCTGATCCGGCGACGCAGCCATGACGGAATACTCTTTTGCCACGGGATCGTACAACTCCTCGTATTCTGTGATCTCCTCATCTTCATGCTCGGTTATGACCGACTCCGTATCGTCACTTATGGATATGACGGGAGGCGGTCCTATGTATTCCTGCTCCTGTGAAGACTCTTCTTCCCTGTTCTTCTCCGCCTCTGCCACTTCGGGAAGCGGAAATACACCGGTTATCTTTATACTGCATCCGCTTGCAAGAAGCGCCAGTGCAGTCATGAGGCATACGATCTTTGTTCTGTTTTTTATCGATCCGGTTTTCATATAGTTTACTCAGACATTTAAACAAAAAGAACCCGACAGTTTCCTGTCGGGTTCATGATAACACATTTTAGTACTTTGCTGTAGAAACTTTTACGCCGGGTCCCATTGTAGTGGAAAGGCTGATGCTTCTTAAATACTGTCCCTTAAGAGCTGCGGGCTTTGCCTTAACGATAGCTTCCATGAGAGCATTGAAGTTCTCGGTGAGCTTTTCTTCGGAAAAGCTTGCCTTGCCGACAGGGCAGTGGATGATGTTGGTCTTGTCAAGTCTGTACTCGATCTTACCTGCCTTGATATCGGCGATAGCCTTTGCTACGTCCATTGTTACCGTACCCGCCTTGGGGTTGGGCATAAGACCTTTGGGTCCGAGAACCTTACCGAGACGTCCTACAACACCCATCATATCGGGAGTGGCAACAACCACATCGAAATCGAGCCATCCTTCATTCTGGATCTTCGGAATGAGCTCGTCTCCTCCTACGTGATCAGCACCTGCATTCTCTGCTTCCGCGATCTTGTCTCCCTTTGCAAATACAAGTACTCTTACGGTCTTACCTGTTCCGTTGGGAAGAACAACCGCTCCTCTGATCTGCTGCTCGGCATGTCTTCCGTCACATCCCGTACGGATATGTACTTCAACTGTTTCGTCAAATTTTGCTGTTGCTGTTTTCTTAACAAGCGCTATTGCTTCAGCGGGCTCGTAGGAAGTTGCACGATCTACAAGCTTAGCCGCTTCAACATATTTCTTTCCGTGTTTCATTTAAGCTTCCTCCTACTCCTCAACGTTTACGCCCATACTTCTGGCTGTTCCTGCTATCATGCTCATGGCTGCCTCGATCGATGCTGCGTTAAGATCCGGCATCTTCATCTCGGCTATCTCACGACACTTATCTTTTGAAAGTGTTGCAACCTTTGTCTTGTTGGGAACTCCCGAACCTGACTTGATATTGCATGCCTTCTTGATAAGAACCGCAGCAGGGGGTGTTTTCGTAATAAAAGAAAAGCTTCTGTCTGCATAGACTGTGATAACAACAGGAATAAGGACATCACCCTTATCTGCTGTTCTTGCATTAAACTGCTTTGTGAACTCAACGATGTTCACACCGTGCTGACCCAAAGCGGGACCAACCGGAGGTGCCGGTGTTGCTTTTCCGGCAGGGATCTGAAGTTTGATATAACCTTCTACTTTCTTAGCCATAATAGCCTCCTGTAAATATAAATGTGGTAGTGGCGGGACAATCCCTCCCACAGTTCATATATAA
>CADCPL010000028.1 GCA_902803305.1 uncultured Lachnospiraceae bacterium | reverse complement strand
GGATGTCAGCCCTACAACTGTAGAAGCTGTCCTTGGGAAAATGGTAAAAGACGGATCAATAAAAAAACTTGGAACTGCGAGGGCAACCAAATATGTTAATGCGAAACACATCCGTTGATTTTTGTTGCTCAAGGACATTATGATAATTCATCCGATACCACCATTATATGATGAAAACTCCGGGATCCTGATCCTGGGGAGTTTCCCTTCCGTCAGGTCGAGGGAAGAAGGATTCTTTTACGGTCATCCGCAGAATCGCTTCTGGAAGGTTACTTCCGCAGTTTATGGGGAAGATACGCCCAATACTGTTGAGGAAAAGAAATCGTTTCTTTTGCGTAATCATATTGCACTTTGGGATGTGATAGGATCATGTGATATAGAGGGTTCGTCTGATTCGAGCATCAGAAATGTCAGAGCAAATGATCTGGGTAAAATACTGGAGTATGCTGATATCAGAAGCATATATGTAAACGGTCAGACCGCGTATAAGTACTATCGTAAGTATTCCGAGAAAGAAACCGGAAAGGCAGCGATCTGTCTTCCTTCCACCAGCCCGGCGAACGCAGCATGGTCTTTGGAACGTCTGAAAAACGCCTGGAGCTGCATAAAGAAAGATGAGGAATAGGTTGTGAGAAAGTATTTTGAACGAAATCAAGAGACGGAAAAATATGTATACCAGGCTGCCGTAAAGGTTGATTTTTGGTTTTTCGTGGCGATCACCATATATGAGATCTTTCACATGGTATATACGTTCGTTTTTGCACAGGATTACGGTGCACTGGTTGCATGGTCAAGGCTTGCCTACGGTATCTCGGGACTTGCGACGGGCGCGTTCTCGGTGGCGTGTTTTTACGTCATGAAGGACTTTGACAGGCGATACAAGATATTAAAGTACGCCAATATCCTGAATACTTTTTTTATCCTTGGTCTGTCGATCGTTGTCACTGTGCTTGATCACATAAGGTCGGGCGTTATGGACACAACCCTTATCATCGTTATGTCACTTATAATGCCGCTCCTGCTGTATATGCCGTTGTCCGCATATCTGACCATGTTCCTTTTGTCTAACGGAACCGTGCTGTGTTACTATATAACGCTTGCAATGAAAGATCATGTAAAGTACGGTGCCGTAAAATACTTTGGCATATACATGGTCATCTGGGTGATCCTAAGCATAATCATAATGTATGTCAAATACAGCACATACTACAGGATACTGGAGTCTAACAGACAGAAGGATGAGATCGAAAAACTGAACACTGCTCAGAACCGTTTCTTCTCATCAATGAGCCACGAGATCCGTACGCCCATAAACACCATCATCGGTCTTAACGAGATGATACTGCGTGAAAATGTTTCCGATGAGATCAATGAGGATGCGGCAAACATCAGATCTGCCGGTAATATGCTCCTTCATCTGATCAATGATATCCTCGATATGTCCAAGCTGGATTCGGGACAGATGCAGCTGACTCCGGTGTCATACAGTACCGGAGATATGCTCTCTGATATCGTAGGAATGCTGTGGATCCGTGCCAAGGATAAAGGACTTGAATTCAAGATCGACGTGGCGCCCGACCTTCCGGGAGAACTGTTCGGCGATGAAGTCAGGATCAAACAGATCCTTATAAATGTATTGAACAATGCGATCAAGTACACCAAGGAAGGCTCCGTTACATTAAACATCCAGTGCAGAAGAGAAGAGAGCAATAACGTTACGGTCATATACTCCATATCCGATACGGGTAAGGGGATCAAAAAAGAGAGCATTCCCTATCTCTTCACCGCATTCAAGCGGGTGGACGAGACTGAAAACAGATACATTGAAGGAACCGGTCTGGGGCTGTCTATCGTTAAACAGCTTGTTGATGTCATGGGCGGGAAGATCACTGTCAACTCCGTATATACCAAGGGCTCCACTTTCATCATAGAGATCCCGCAGAGGATCATATCGGGAAGTACGATAGGCGCGATCGACCTTTCCGCACGTAACAAATTTATGCAAATGGAAGGTTATCAACAGAGCTTTGAGGCACCTGAAGCAAATGTTCTTGTTGTTGACGATACTGTGCCCAATCTTATGGTTGTTGAGAAACTCCTTCGTGATACCAAAGTAAAGATCGTTACTGCAACAAGTGCCAAGGAGGCCCTTGAGAAGACGGCAGAGACGAAATTCCATGTGATATTAATGGATCATCTTATGCCTGATATTGACGGTATCGAATGTATGCATATGATCCGCGACCAGAAGGGCGGATTTTGTAAAGAATCCAAGATCGTTGCTCTTACCGCCAATGCCGGCGGAGATATGAAGGCGCTTTATGTAAAAGAGGGATTCGACGGTTATCTGGTCAAGCCTATAAGCGGCGAGGCTCTTGAAAATGAACTCAGGCGTCATCTTCCGTCTGACCTTGTTACACTGACCGGCAGCGACGGAGAGATCGTTGAAGCAAGTACCCTGTGGATCAAGGATCACCGGGCTAAGGCGGAGGTTGTTATCACTACCGAATCGGTTGCAGATATCCCGCAGGAGCTTTTGGACAGATATCATATCAAGGTCATTCCGCATCTGGTCAAATCGGAGGCGGGTGTTTTTCGGGATGGTCTGGAGATAGATACTACGGGACTGCTGTCCTACATGGAAGATGTGGATAAAAATGTTGAAACGATGGCTCCCGATGTTGCTTACCATGAAGCATTCTTCGCAAAACAGCTTGAGCATGCCAACAATGTGGTTCATATATCAATATCCGCGGCAATGAAGAATTCGGGATGCCACGTGGCAACAGAAGCGGGAAGATCATTTGACAATGTATTTGTTATTGATTCGGAGCACCTGTCAAGCGGCCAGGGACTCCTGGCCATAGAGGCGGCAAAGCTTGCGGAAGCAGGATATGGTGCCGAAGAGATCGTGGAGAAGGTACTTGAAAGCCGCGAAAGAGTGCACACCAGTTTTGTGGTTGATTCCATGGACTATCTGGCAAGAGCCAGACAGGTCGGTAAGAGGACGGCTGATATCGTTAATGCGCTCATGCTCCATCCGGTACTTGCCATGAAGAGTGGAAAACTATCGCTCGGAGGAGTGTATTTCGGAACAAGAGACGGTTCGTGGAAGAGATATATCGCTTCGTCTCTTACCACGATGAATAAGATAGATAACAGTATACTTTTTGTTACATACGTTGGTCTTGATCATAAAGAAAAAGAAAAGATCGAGCGTGAGATAGCCAAAAG
>CADCPL010000027.1 GCA_902803305.1 uncultured Lachnospiraceae bacterium | reverse complement strand
TATACTGCTTTTCTTCGACAAGCTTCAGGATCTCTTCCATTGTCATCTTTTCATCCATACCCGTATCTCCTGTTTATGATCTCAAACCAAAATGACTTACTTATCAAAAAAATGTACGCTGTTTTCTATCATGGCATATACCGTCGGAACCGGCTCGTGGCACTTCGCTCTTGCCGAAGTGATATCCGTGATCTCCGATGTAAGCTTTCCTGCATCATCAGACACCATCGTGATCCTGACGTTCTGCCCGAAATCGGTATCCGTTATGATGTATCCGTTCTTCGCGGCCATATTTACTATCTTGCCGTGATCGTTGTAATCACAGTCTATCGTAAGTATGCTTCCGTGCTGCTTTCTGATGACCTCGCTGTTTGCTATGGCTTCCTTAACCGCAGCACTGTAGGCTCTTACCAGTCCTCCGGTGCCCAGGAGCGTTCCGCCGAAATAACGCGTGACAACAACACACGCGTTCGTTATATGCTCGCCCACTAGCACGTTCAGCATCGGGCGTCCCGCAGTGCCGGAGGGCTCACCGTCATCCGAACACCTTGTTTTTTCTCCGCCGGATCCTATGACAAATGCACTGCAGTTGTGCCGTGCATCCCAGTATTTCTTCTTGATGGAAGCGATGAATTCGGTCGCAGCCTCTTCGGATGAGACCGGCTCCAGTGTTGCTATGAAGCGGGATTTTTTTTCTTCATACTCTCCGACCCCGCCCTTGTACAGCGTCAGCCACTCACTCATTGTCCTGTGCCGAGAGCTGCCTGTGCCGCCGCTGCCGCATTGAGTGCATCAAGCATCTGTTGTTGCTGTGCTGCCGCCGCCTGTGCCGCTGCAGCCTGTGCTGCCGCTGCCGCATTCGGATCCACGGGCGTTCCGTCGGGATTTACTAAACCCGCCTGCTGCATCTGAAGCAGTGTCATGTAATCCTGTGCGGATACTCCGTTGATAAGACTGTGCGGACAGAATCCTTCCGCCGTTGCAGTTCCCTCGTATGCATAAGGACATGTGCTCGTTGCCTTCTGTCCCGTCATGGCACATACAAGTCCCGTATCAAACATGCTGCCGTAGTGATTGGTACACGGCTCCGTCGGAACGGTACCCTGTGCAAAATATTCCGTGATCGCGCTTCCGTCTGCGCGGCATATATCCGTTGCCAGTCCTCCGGTCCTCTTACATACCGTGGCGGTAGTGATACCCTCGGGCATCGTAAAGGACTTGTATTCCTTGTCTTCGTGAATACGTCCCATTATCGCTTTCCACAATATCTTGGCGGTGTTGGTCTCTCCGCTTCCGTTCATATGTACGTTGTTATCATATCCCGACCATGTTACGCATGTGTAATACGGTGTGAATCCGGAAAACCAAACATCAACGTTACTCGTTGTGGTACCGGTCTTACCGGCTATAGCCATGTTACCGAAGTTAACTCTCGCACCGGTTCCTTTTGTAACAACGTCTTCCATCGCATCGGTAAGAAGAAAAGCCGTTGTCTCCTTGAGAACCCTTCTTGTCTTGGGCGTATTGTCAATGAGAACATTGCCGTCATGATCTATGATCTTTGTATAGAACATCGGCTTGATATACATTCCGCCGTTGGCGATCGTTGCATAAGCGGCTGCCATCTCCATATTGGTGATACCGTCGGTAAGTCCGCCGAGTGCAAGTGCCTGTGTGATATCCGATGAAACCGTTCCATTGCTCTCTGTCCTTCTGTCAACAAGAGTCGTGAATCCGAAATTGAGAAGGTAATCAAAACCGAGCTGCGGCGTGATATCGGTAAGCGTCTTGACCGCAACGATATTGAGCGACTGCTCGATACCGTACCTGTAAGTACATATTCCCTTGTAGCCGTTATACCAGTTCTTGACCGGACGGCCGTTTGCGTAGCTGTAAGGCTCATCAACCTGCGTTGATGCAAGTGACTTGCCTGCCGCATCAAGCGCCGGAGCATATGCCGCAAGAACCTTAAAGCATGATCCGGGCTGACGCTTTGTATCGGTCGCGCGGTTAAGTGTAAGGGATGCCTTCTTGGCGCCGCGTCCACCTACCACGGCCTTGACTTCTCCCGTTGACTGATCGATGATCGTAACACTCGCCTGAGGCTGAGGCGTCAGTGATATCGATTCGGTTATAAAATCATATCCGGGTTCCTCAACATCCGCTTTGAACTCCTCGATCGCAGCGTACGCTTCGTCCTCTGTATCGAATATACAGTTGAATCCGTTACCTCTTTTTTCTTTGAAATGCTTTTCAAAATACTGCGTTGAAAAATTGACCGGATCGTTGTTCGAATCAACGTATGATGCTTCGTATTTCAGGAACCACCTTGTCCTTGGCGGATAGTTTTCTTCATTGGCAAACTCTTCATCGCATATGGCCTGTATAGCCGGATCCTGTGTGGTAAAGATCGACAGACCGCCGCTGTAAAGCGCGTTGTATGCCTGCGTATAAGAATAACCGAGATTCTCCTGCAGATCATTAAGTACCTGCTCGGTAAGCTCATCAACAAAGTATGTGTAGATCGTCTTCTTTTCAACCTTTTCGTTGACGACCTGGATCCTCGAATAAACATCATCGGCCATGGCCTCGGCAAACTGCGCTTCCGTTATGTATCCCTGATCGCGCATCTTCGTCAGGACTTCTTCCCTTCTGATCGCGTTGTTATCGGGATGCGAAATGGGATTCCACTTTGACGGATTCTGCGTGATACATGCGATGACCGCGCTCTCCGAAATGTTCAGATCGGATACGTTCTTTCCGAAGTAGCGCTGCGATGCAGCCTGAACTCCGAGCGTACCCTGCCCGAGGTTGATCGTGTTCAGATAATTCTCCAGTATCTGATCCTTGCTCATGCGCTTCTCAAGCTGGACCGCGCAGTACTGCTCCTGGAATTTTCTCTTGAACTTGTCGACCATGCTGCTCTCTTCGGTCCATGATGTGAACACGTTATTCTTGAGCAGCTGCTGGGTGATCGTTGAAGCACCCTGATGAAGGTTTCCGCTAAGTGCCTTAACGCCGGCACGCATGATACCCTTGATATCTATACCGTTATGAGTGTAGAAACGCTCATCCTCGATCGCAACAAACGCATGCTGCATATCGAGCGGGATCTTGTCGAGCTTGACATATACACGGTTGGAGTTTTCAGCGACAAGCTTCGTGACCTGATTGCCCTCGCTGTCGTAAACTGTCGTGGAATAACCTGCAGGCGCAACATCGACATTGGAAATATCAGGCGAAGTATCGACAACACCCATAAAGAGTCCTATGCCGGCGCACAGTCCCGCAACACCCGCAACACAGACTGCAAAGGTTGCGAGCGTAAAAAGGCTGACACCACAAAACTTCCCGACCTTGGTGACCGGGGAGTTCATGACTTTCTGTCTTTTCTTTATCCCTCTTCTTCCGTAATTCATCTATATCCTCAAAAAACTCATACCCTAAAAGAATATTGTATCAAACTATAGCGTTATACGCAATTCATATGCCCATCCGTCCGTAATATCGTACCTCTGGTACTCGTCAACGATATTACTGAGGATATTCGCGATATACAGCTGGATATCGATCGGAAGGTCCGTTTTTTTCGTACCGATGACCGAAAGCTTGTATTCGCACTTCTTGGATGTGACATATCTGCTGTCGACGGTAAGCTGCGCACTCTCGCATTTATACCCTTCCATGACCGCAAGTATCCATAAAGCAAAAGTCAGATCCGCCATTGCGGATCTGGGCACTTCGCCGTAGAGGCAGCTCTTCACTTCCCCTACACTCACTCTGTCATTTTTCTTAAGAGCATCAACCATGTTGTCCCTTATGATGGTCTTCATATCGGCGCTCTTAAAGTACGCACTTGTCTGAAGGCGCATCATCTTGTCGCACGAGCGCTTCACAAAATTGCTGTACGTACTGTCCATGTTCATGCGTCGCAGGAATGCATCCAGAACACGGTTGAAAAAAGGTGCTATCTTGTTGTAGCTGTACTGCTGCCGCAGGAGCGATCTCTTGAGAGAATCGATCATGTCGGCAAATGAATTCTCATCCGCCCTGAGCTCATTGATCCTTCGCACAAGATCGCGATGTATATACGCCTCATCTATCGACGACTTGACGCCCTCGACTATATCTTCGATGTTCCAGGGCGGCAGGAATACTTTGCGGACGCATTCCTCGTTGACGATCATAGGAACGTATTTCGGATCGGTCAGATCCATGCACACATCAAGTACCATGTCCGGGTACATTCTGCAGCACTTGTCGACAAAATCATGTATCCGCATATCGGGAATGAACCCGTCGGTCAGCGTCAGATAAAACTCCCTTTGCTCAAGCATCTCAAACGCTTCCGCTGCAGACGAGACGAAGATGAACTCTATACCCTCGTCGTTGAACCTGTCTTTTAAATTGTTCGCAATAGTCTCATTGGCCTGCAGGTACAAAATGCTAGCGTCCATACGATTCTCCCGTACAAAAAACCATAGTATAGCATATTATACCACTTTTTTTACCGTAACAACACCATATATTGTATTTACAGGCCGAAACCGTCTGCTATTTGGTAAGCTTGAGCATGATCTCATTGCTCCTTGCCACGAACTTCGTCATGGCATCGGCGGCAAGAGGTCTGTTTGCAAGGACCGCAAGGTCGTAAAGCTGTGCCGCAAACAACTGTGCGTCCTCTGATTCCATATGATTGATAAGGTATTTTACAAGTTCGTTCCTGCTGTTGAGGACAAGCGTCTCGCCCTCGGCTCCGAACATCGAAGGATCCATTCCGCCCATCGCATACATCTTCATCATATCCTGCATACGACGCGACTGTTCTGATACGGTAAGGATCGATGAGATATTCTCATTCTTCAGTATCTCGAGCTTGACCGTAAGCTTATCGTTTGAAAGTGCCTTATGGAACAGCTCCGCAAGAGACTTCTCGTCTTTTTCGGCTTTCTTCTTATCCTTCTTCGTAGCATCCTGTCTCGATGAATCCGTGATGTCCGCATCTATCCTCATGAAGCGGATATCCTCGTTCTTCGATTCAAGCTGGTTGATGAAGGGCTGGTCGATGTTGTGCGTCATGACTACCGCGTTCATTCCCTGCTCTCTGAACATGTTGATGTACTGCGACTGCTGAACGAGATCGGTGACATAGTAGATCGTCTTGCGGATCTTCTCTTTTTCCTCGCCGTCCTCTTTCTTCTCGTCTTTGGCAGCGTCTTCTTCGACTACTTCCGCCTCAACCTCTTCGCCGTTCTCATCGGTCGCCTTTTCCTTCTTCTCGGGAAGTTCAAGACACTCCGGAAGTGTCATGTATTTGTCGTCTATATCCTTGAACAGGATATAATCCGTCATCTTTTCGCAGAACTTGTCGTCCTTGAGGCATCCGTATTTGATAAAAGGACTGATGTCGTCCCAATACTTCTCGTATTCTTCCTTCTCGGTCTTGCACATTCCGGCAAGCTTATCCGCTACTTTCTTGGTGATGTAGTCGCTGATCTTCTGCACGAACCCGTCATTCTGGAGAGCCGAACGCGATACGTTAAGGGGCAGATCAGGACAGTCGATGACACCCTTTAAGAGCATCAGGAACTCGGGGATAACTTCCTTGATGTTATCGGCGATGAACACCTGGTTGTTGTACAGTTTGATGACGCCCTCAATGGATTCGTACTCCATGTTGATCTTCGGGAAATACAGTATTCCCTTCAGATTGAACGGATAGTCCATGTTCAGATGTATCCAGAAGAGTGGCTCCTTGTAATCCATGAATACCTTGCGGTAAAATTCGAGATACTCCTCTTTGCTGCAGTCGCTCGGATGCTTTGCCCACAGCGGGTTCGGATCGTTGATCGGCACCTCGCGCTTTACTATCTTAGCCATCTCGCGTTCCGGGCTGATCTCGACTTTTTCCTTCTTGCCGTCCTTCTCCTGTTCCTCGTACTTGGCTTCTTCCTTGTACTTCTCGATAACGGTATCCTTCTCCGTTACTTCATCTGCAGGAACGTTCTCATACTGAGTCTCGGCTCCTTCCTTTACGAGGAAGATGGGCACTGGCATGAACGAACAGTACTTCTTCAGCACTTCGCGCATCCTGTATTCGTTGCAGAATTCGAGGGAATCTTCGTTAAGGAAAAGCGTGATCGTAGTACCTACGCTGTCCCTGTCCCCGTCTTCCATCGAATACTCGGTGCCGCCGTCACATTCCCAGTGGACCGCCTTGGCGCCCTCTTTGTACGAAAGCGTATCGATATGCACTTCATCGGCTACCATGAAAGCCGAGTAAAATCCGAGTCCGAAATGGCCTATGATCTGGTCATCGTTTGTCTTGTCCTTGTATTTTTCAAGAAATGCCGTCGCACCCGAAAAAGCGATCTGCGTGATGTATTCCTCAACCTCATCGGCATCCATTCCAAGACCGGTATCTGTAAAGGAAACCTTCTTGTTCTCGGGATCCACTACGATCCTGATCTCCATATCGGCTCCTTCGGGAATGCTGTACTGTCCGATCATATCAAGCTTTTTCAGCTTCGTGATCGCATCACAGCCGTTACTTACGAGCTCCCTCGCAAATATGTCGTGATCGCTGTACATCCATTTCTTTATTATGGGAAAGATATTCTCACTGTTGATCGTTAAACTGCCTTTTTTAGCCATATTTATCACCTCTCCTGTACTTTGGTACTTTTTCTCTTTACAAATAATAATGCCGCCATCTTCCAAAGTCAAGAAAAAATTAGCACTCAATCACCTTGAGTGCTAACAATCGTAAAATACTTATCGTAAATATCGAAAAATCCTGTTGTTTTGACCACCGCCCCGGCATCGAAGTGTATGCTGTCATACAGTGGTTTGTTGAGATTGGATGTGAGCCGCGTCAGAAATTCATTATATACATCATTAAAGGCTTCCTGCTTACGCTTCTCTACTATCTTTTCTTTGTTGGCGTCCGTTTCTTCGGGATTGAACGTCGAGACACAGTATATCAGGTGGTACCCGTATTCGGTCTCTACTATATCACTCACTTCCCCGACACCGAGGTTAAAAGCCGCTTCCTCAAATTCCGGCGGCATGACCCCGCGGCCGAAGCTGTACTCACCCTTTGTGTCTTCGTTGTTATCGACCGCCACAAGTTCAAAAGATTCGCCGTCCGTTATCCTCTGCCGAAGCCGGGCTATGCGGGCAAGAGCATTTTTCTTTTCTTCCTCGTTGTACTCTATCCTGTTTCCCGCACCGTCGGTCTTGTACGTTTTGATCAGTATCGTCCTGACGGTTATCGTTCTTGCCTCATCGTCACTGATCTCCGGATTGACGCCTTCGGTAACGGCTTCGTAAACTTTGTTTGCGGTCGCAAACTCCCGATACATCGCCGAGATGTCATCCATCGTAACGTCAAGATAGTTCCTCTCGGCTTCCGTCAGAGAGTCGTAGTATTCCCTCGCAGCGGCCACAGTCTTGGCATTATCATCGTCATCAAGCGCCACGCCCAGTTCCTGCGCCAGAAGATTCATCGTCTTGATCTGCGCGATCCTGGCCAGGATGTTATCCTTGTAGGAGTCCTCAAGCGTACCTTCGCCCACGGGAACAGACCATATCCGGTCTCCGAAGACTTCACTGTACCCGTTCTCCGAATTGACGAGATAGACCATGATCTCGTTCTTCATGCACGGATGTCCTTCCAGCCTGAAGACCTCGTCTTCGAGAAAATCAGACGTGAGCACTACCTCCGTCGGGAGCTTCCCGCTCCGGCATCCGCACAAAAGCATCAGCGCCGCAACCGGTAATACGATCCTACTGAATATCGATATGTGATGCTTCTTTATCGAAGTCCTCAAATTCAAAATCACTCGTCTTTTCTTTGTCATCCTTTACGAGGCCGACTCCGCGGGCCTTTTCCTCAGCCTTTGAAACCATATCAGCAGCAGCGGACTTAACGGCTTTCTTGAGAGTATCCTTACCCTCCTGCGCAACCTTGCCTGCTTCCCTGGCAACCTTCTTCGTTTCCTCTAAGACTTTTCCTGCCTCTTCCTTGATCTCGGGATCAAGGCTGACATATGATCTTTCCTTTGCGCTCTTCTTTTCCTCCGAAGCCTCACCGTCATCACATGCGCACTCGCACTTGTCCTTGTTGACTTCGCAAAAATACCACAGTCCTGCAAGAGCTGCTCCGGTGATACCTACAAATGTTACAAACTTTCCAAATGCTTTCATTAGAGTTCTCCTTTCGCTTTCATATCGGCAAGAACCTGTTCCTTGAGATCCCTTGCACGGTCTTTGATCCTGTTGTTCGCGGACTTGTTCATGAGTATTCCCGCTATCATCTTCTGCGCCGTATCGAATTCACCGAACTTCGCAGCAAGGACTCCGATCAGATAATCGATAGTGATCTCATCCATGCCCGCGATCGGGAAACTCTCTTTCTGACGCGCACTTACGAATCCGTCATATGCGAACTTGAGTGCCTCATACTCATCATCGGTGAGTTCCTTCATGACCTCATCGTAGTTCTCGGTATCGAGAGGGAGCGATTCTTTTTTCCCTCTTATTATCCAGGCCATCTTCAGGCAGACATACGCTTTCTCACTGTCCTTTGCACGCTTAACTATCGTTGCGGCAAGTGCGAGCTGATATCTCTGAATGGCATCATCGTACGAAAAAACAGGCGGATTCGAAACGCCGTGAACCTTGCCTCCGATGCCGGCCTTTACAAGCTTGACCTGCGCATCCGGAAGAGCCGTAAAATATCTGATGAGTGCCGCATAACCGCAGTAAGGGCATACGACCACGTCATACTTGGCAGGGTCGAACTTGTCATATTTCGGCCGAAGATCCTGATCCTGTCCGAGGAGCCTTGCCTTACCGGTCCTGACCGCACGATACGAAAAGTTCTTTCCGCATACCGGACATTCTGCCGATTTGTCAAAGAGCACGTCTTTCTCGTCAAACACAGCTTCCTTGGGTGCTGCTGTGTCAGCTTCTTTTTTCTTCTCCTCTTCGTAAATGTCGGCGTCTTCAAGCTTTCCGAGTCCCATGTTGGACAATCCTGATAATAAACCCATCTCTAACCTCCAAGAAAATGATTTTATCGTAAAACTACTGCGGCAGTTTGAAACTGCTCTTGAGCGAAACTACTCTGTTAAATACGGGCGCACCCTCTTTGGAATCCTTGTAATCGACGCAGAAAAATCCGTTTCTTACGAACTGGAATGACTCATACGCCTTTGCATCCGCAAGCGACGGCTCGAGCATGCAGCCTTCAAGCACGGTGCGTGAATTCGGATTCAGATTGAGGCTGCCGTCCTCATTGTAAACACCTTTTTCCTCATCGATAAGGTTCTCGTACAATCTGACTGTTGCAGTAAAAGCAGTCTCGGCACTTACCCAGTGGATCGTGCCCTTGACCTTACGATCGACCTCTCTGCCGTCCTGACGTGTCTCGGGATCATATGTTGCATGAACCGTTACATTGCCGTTTGCATCCGTCTCATACGATGTACAGGTAACGAAGTAAGCGTTCATGAGTCTTACTTCATTTCCCGGGAACAGCCTGAAGTATTTTTTTATCGGCTCCGCCATAAAATCATCACGTTCGATGTAAAGCTCCCTTGAAAAAGGAACCTTCCTCGATCCGAGCGATTCGTTCTCAAGATTGTTCGGGACATCAAAGTATTCCGTCTGACCTTCGGGATAGTTGTCGATGATCAGTTTTATCGGATCGAGTATCGCCATGACACGCGGTCTCGACAACTTCAGATCTTCTCTTATACAGTACTCGAGCATCGCATAATCCGCTGATGACTGAGCCTTGGAAACTCCGCACAGATCGACGAATTTCTTTATCGACTCGGGAGTGAAGCCGCGACGCCTGAGAGCTGCGATGCTGACAAGTCTCGGATCATCCCATCCGTCAACCGTTCCGTCCTCAACAAGCTTCTTGATGTATCTCTTTCCCGTTACGACGTTCGTCAGATACATCTTGGCAAATTCGATCTGCTTCGGAGGATGAGGATACTCAAGTTCTTTTACCACCCAGTCATAGAGCGGTCTGTGATCCTCAAACTCAAGCGTGCAGCACGAATGCGTCACGTTTTCTATAGCGTCCTCTATAGGATGTGCAAAATCATACATCGGATAGATGCACCACTTGTCACCCGTGTTGTGATGAGACATATGTGCGACTCTGTATATGACCGGGTCCCTCATATTGATGTTGGGGCTTGCCATATCGATCTTGGCACGGAGCACTTTTTCGCCGTCGGCATAAAGTCCGTTCTTCATGTTCTCGAACAGTTCGAGATTTTCCTCAACACTGCGGTCTCTGTACGGACTGTTCTTACCCGGCGTATCAAAGGTACCTCTGTACTCTCTTATCTCATCCGCGGTAAGGTCGCACACAAAAGCCTTTCCCTTTTTGATAAGCTTAACCGCAGCCTCATACATCTGGTCAAAATAGCTTGACGCAAAGAAGAGTCTGTCCTCCCAATCCGCACCGAGCCATGCGACATCTTCCTTGATGGACTCTACGAATTCACTTTTTTCTTTTGTGGGATTCGTGTCGTCAAAACGGAGATTGAACTTGCCGCCGTACTCCTTGGCAAGTCCGTAATTGACAAGTATCGCCTTGGCGTGTCCGATATGAAGATAACCGTTCGGCTCCGGCGGAAAACGTGTATGGATCTCTTCGTATTTTCCCTCGGACAGGTCCTCATCGATTATCATCTCTATAAAATTTTTACTTACGTTTTCTTCACTCATTGGTCCGATCCTTATGATTATTTATCTATGCCTGAAGGTATGCTTTATGGGCAAGCAGTTCTGCCGGTATCTGATTCCCGGCTTTCTCGATCCTTCCTGTTGCTATGTCAAAAAGGTGTATCTCATGGGCAGCCTTGTGATTGTATCTCTCGATCAGTTGCGTGTACTGAGGGTTGGTCGCTATCGCACCCTCTCTTATGACTTTGGAGAACGGGCAGTAGTTGAACAGGATGAACCTGACAACCTTGTTATGTCGAAGAGCGCCCGAGCTTTCATACTGGATGTATGTCATATAGTCCGCCACAAACATTTCCTTGTAGCTGTTGCGGTGCTTGGCCATTGCGGACTTGATCCTCTCCTTTGCCTCGGTGGACAGTTCCTTGTTCTTTCTGTATGTATCGATATAGTCTACGTAATCGCTTGTAAGAGACCTCTCCGACAGATCGTTCCATCTTGCGCCCTGTATCCTCTTGCACAGCTCCCATCGAAACTCGGCGCACATCTTGATCAGGACCGTGGTCAGATCCTCTTCCTCCGCGATCGGAAGTATGAACCTTCCGGGCGTTGTACGCTTTGCACCGGTTATTTCCTGCCACATCGCGGATCTTGTTCCCACAACAGGCATCAGTATTATATCGGGAAGCACTTCTACCTGAATAAAGGCTTTATCAAGACCGAGCTCCGGCGCCGTATATACAGTCTGCCTGAAGAAGAGTGAATAATCGATAGCCTTGATGACATTCAGCGTCTTATGAATGATGTCAAGATTCAGGAACGATTTCTCAAGCGGTCTGGTGAGTGTCTGCTCGGAAAAGAACGGAACAAATGTCGTCACTCTCGATGTGAGCATCTTGTTAGCCGACTTGAACATATTGTCTATCTCAAACGTTACACGCTTCTTGCCGTCGACAAGTGCTTCGCGCTCCTGCTGCTCCGTTATCTCGCCGTCTTTTTTCTGCTTGCGCAGTGTCGTGATATAGTCGGTTGAAAAATCGTTGACCGACGGATCTTTCTTACAGTTATATATAAGACGCAGCCAGTCATAGAACGTGAACACTCTCATCTGAGGATCGAGTCCTATCGACTTGGTTGCCTGATAGATGATCTGTGTATTCTCGGCTCCGGCGAGCTGTTCGTCAATATATCCGAAATAAAGGAACATCATCACTTCATCGGGTATCTCCCCACCTCCCAGTGTCTTGAAGAAACACAACTTATAAAGGTCGTAATAGTATGAAGTGAGTTCTTTTCTCAGTCTCCTTGCCGCGTCATCCGATGCACCCTGATCTGACAAGCCGGCAAAATCCTTTATCTTCTTACTGATCTTGTTCTTATTTTCATCCGACAATCCCGCATACGAAAGGATCGTCGTACATGAATCTGAAAAGTCAGGCATTTCCATTCCCCCTGAAAAACTCGTTCCATTATTATACGTTAACTGTCACATAAATACAACAAAATATCAACCGCAGCCGTGACATTTTGCACAACCTGCGCAGTCTCCCTGTTTGTCCCAGCAATACGTGCAGAGCTTGCTCTTGTCGATACCGACCGACTTTACCATGTCATCAAGTCTGTGGAAGCGAAGCGACGTAAATCCGAGCTGCTTTCTGATATCCTCAAGCATCTCCTTATAGTTCGTGCTGTCGGGATCTGCATAATCCGCCAGTACTTCATCGGATACGTTCTCTCCCTCACGCTCCCTTATGATCCTTCTCGTGATCAGGTCGTATTCGGAATTGGATCTCGAGAAGTTAAGGAACTTACATCCGTACAGAAGAGGCGGACATGCGGGACGAATATGTACTTCTTTTGCTCCGCTGCTGTAAAGGAACTCCGTCGTTTCTCGAAGCTGCGTTCCTCTTACGATCGAATCGTCAATAAGGAGAAGTGATTTATCTCTTATGAGTTCATCAACAGGGATCAGCTTCATATGCGCGATAAGATTTCTCATGCTCTGGTCCGTAGGCATGAATGACCTGGGCCATGTGGGGGTATACTTGATGAACGGACGCGAAAAAGGTATCCCCGATCTGTTGGCGTATCCTATCGCATGTGCAATACCCGAATCCGGAACGCCCGCAACCAGATCGGGATGTACATCGTCACGCTCTGCAAGCATTGCCCCGCAGTTGTATCTCATGCTCTCAACGTTAACACCTTCGTAAGTTGAGTTGGGATATCCGTAATATATCCACAGGAACGTACAGATCTTCATCGTCTCTTGCGCGGGACTGACGGTCTCATATCCTTCGGCTGTAACATATACGATCTCACCCGGGCCAAGTTCTTTTTCATCCGAATAACCGAGATTGATATATGCAAAGCTTTCAAACGAAACGCAGTAGCCGTCTTCTTTTTTTCCTATCATGACAGGCGTACGGCCGTACAGATCTCTGGCGGCATATATGCCTTTTTCGGTCATGATCATAAGAGTCATGGAACCGTCGATCTTTTCCTGGACATATTTTATGCCCTCAACAAAAGAGTCCTTCTGGTTCACGAGACACGCAACAAGCTCCGTCGGATTGATGTTACTTCCGCTCATCGCCAGAAACTGCGTACGGCTGGTAGATACTTCCTCGACAAGTTCATCGAGATTATCGATCCTTCCGACCGTTGTGATCGCAAACGTTCCGAGATGCGAACGTATCAGAAGAGGCTGCGGTTCGTAATCCGAAATACAACCGATACCGATGTTGCCCTTCAGTTCGTTTACGTCCCTGTCAAACTTTGTCCTGAAAGGAGAATTAGTTATGTTGTGGATCGCCCTGTCGAATCCTTTCTCGCCGAACACGGTCATGCCGGCACGTCTTGTTCCCAGATGCGAATGGTAATCCGTTCCGAAGAACAGGTCCCATACACAATCCGTCTTTTTTACTACACCGAAAAATCCACCCATTTTTTACTCCTTTTTCCGTGACAAACCTTTATCCGCCGTATACTCCGATTAGTATGTAAAACACGCCCGAAACAGTTGCAAACGCAGCAGCTGCCGTCATGATAAAAGCGCGCGTCATCTTCCGCGAAAGAACTTCCAGCCTGTCGTACCACAGTCCCGCAAATATCGACAATACGGATACGACAGGTGCGCAGTATCTCGGATCCATTGCCGACAGATTCCTGCCGGAAATTGCGAACAGAGCATATCCCCCGATCAGACAGATGACAAGACATACGAAAAATATCTTGATCCCCTTCTCCGGCGAAGCTTCCGAAACAGCGCACGTACGTATCATCCCCATGATCTGAAGGATGAATACGCATACGGATAGGATGAGCAGCATCCATCCAAGCACAGTCACAGCCTGTGACAAATGCGCAAAATCTCCTTCTCCGAAAAGCGATGACTTGACGGTTGCAAGTATCAGATTATATTCATCATGATCAAATCCGTTTGCCTTCATGTACAGGAACGGTGACGATGTCCTGATATCAAATATCATGGGAGCGATCCCAACCTTTACCTGCTCGCCGACCTCCGGTATATAACCCGCCGGCATGTCAAACAATATCTTGTTTCTTATCGGCCACCACAGTCCGAGCGGAAATACTATGACCGCAAAGAGTGCAAATCTTAAAATATACGACATGAGCTTCGAGGTATTTTTCAATCCATCCGTATCCGTCATACACCGATACAACATCAGCACGGCTATCGGCGGAGCAATGAGTCCGGACGAAAGCTTTGCCGACATCGCGAGCCCGATCGAGATCGCCAGCATTATGATCTTACCGATCCCCGGATCCTTGTACCACAGGATCGCGATATATATGGATACCATGCTGAGCATCACGGCAAGCGCATCGTTATTGATGCTTCCCGACATAAGTATGTATATCGGGTGGAACCCCACAATGAGCATGGTAACAAGCCTGCCGCCGTATCTCATGTTCAGCTCTTTGCATATGCCGAGCACCACGATCATAAGAAGGCACATGTAGACAAGCGTCAGTACCTGAACATTCTTGTGTATGCGGGCTTCGGTAAGTCCGGTTCTGATCCCGAGCCACATCCACACAGCAGAAATACCATGATGAAGCGGCGGCTGAAAAAATGCCCACACCGATCTGGGATCAAAATCGGGCAGGGCTTTGTGACTGAGTATGTATTCCATATATGCGGCATGACCTTCGCCGGCTCCGAAGTCTACCACATCATGCTGTCTGCACCATACAGGGGTATAAAGTACGTATGCCAGTTTTAGCAAAAAACCCGACATCACGGAAGCCGTCAGTGCCTTTTCCGAAATACTCTTTCGAAATACAAAGGCGATGATCAGGCAGCATATCACAAGACAAACATACATGGATCCTCTGATCGATCCGATGCTCATATCAAGGCAGAACGAAAGAAAAAGAGCGGCTGCAGCAATGAGCATTATAGGTTTAATAACACTGTTATTTTTCATCAAAAACAAGTCCGTTCGCTATCATTGTCCCGACAGATACTCGGCCGCTTCGGAAGCATTTGCCGAATCCGGATACTCCGTTACGATACGGTTATAGATCTCATTTGCTTTTTCCGTATCTCCCGACTCTCTGTATGCATAAGCAAGATCCATGAGATGGTCCGGATTGTCGGGTGCTATCTCACATATCTTGTTGTAGTATTCTATCGCCGTTTTATAGTCCTTGGTGGTCAGTGCCGAATTGGCTTTATCTATATATCCGCCCAGGGCGTCAGTAGATGCCGCATCGCTGAGCTCCTGATACAGCTCCTTGTACGCATCCGACGCACCTGCCAGATGATCCGGTCCGATCTGGGACAGTTCATCCATGACTGCTCCGGGACTTTCCGGATCTTCCAGATACATCTGTGCCGCACGCAGCAGTCTGTCATTCTCGCTCGTTGCTCCGTTTGTTCCGGTCAGTTCCTCCACACGCCGTGTCAGTTCATCATTCTCGGTCTTGACAGTTTCAGCTTCCTTGATCGATTCCTGATGCGAAGCTTTTTCCTCAGCCAGCTCCTCACTTACCGCCATGAATTTTTCACTGTCTTCTTTTGTTGCCAGTTCGATCTTACCGGGCAGTATCAGATACCAGCTTATGGCTATGCCGATGACAAGACCGATGACTATGTTGATGATGCTCGAAAAGCCGCGTTTTTCTTTTACCCCGACGGGCTGGATTATCGTATCGTTTCCGTTCTGATATGTGATGATCTCCTGCGGAAGAAGCGCGGCATTACCGTCTCCGGGACCTCCGTTTGCTGCCTGTTCCGTGATGAGATTATTGATCTCTTTCAGATAACGCTGAGTGGTCGTATCGTTCCTGTCGATACGAAGTGCACGGATAAGCGTTCTCCTTGCCTTCTCGTAGTCACGTCCTTCAATGTACAAAAGCGCCAGCAGCTGATATCCCGCTATGAGATTTTCATTGATCGACAGAACTTTTTTGAGCTGCACTATAGCAAGATCCTGACTGTTCTGATAACAATAGTTCAGCGCCTGATTGTATTTTTTTATCGTCTGATTGATCGTATCGAGTCTTGCCGGATTGTTCTGAAGGAAATTTATGTATTCATCGGCTATGTTCTTTTTGCTCTCGTAATTCTTGCTGATTATCCACTCAGAAAGAGCCGGGACTACTTCACCTCTTTCGAAGTAACACAGTCCCAGCAGATTTCTGGCATCTATATTTTGCTTATTGTATTTAAGGCTTTCATTAAGTGAGATTATCGCTCCCGATATATCCCGTACATTTGCCTTGGTAAGGCCGTCGTTATAGAGCATGTTGGACATGCACATGATATGCCTGTACGTTCTTATATCGGTTCCGCACGACATACAGATGTCTTCGGGACCGAGGCGATTACCACATACAAAACATTTCATAACTGTTTATTCTCTTTTTCTCTTCTAAGCATCTCGACCATGATATCGGTCATATCCGTAAGCTCATGCTCACGTACCGCACTCTCGACCTCTTCGACTTCCATGCTCGGATGGAACTTCTTAAGCTCTTCCTCAAAATTGATCATAACGTCTTAACCTCTATTATCGATGATCCCTCGGGTCTGAAAAACTTGACATGTGTCATCGTGTTCGAGATCTTCATTTCCTTGTCATCGATCTTGATCGTGACACCGGGATTAACGGTATCTTCAACCCTTATCTCCGCCTCGGTGCCTACGTTGATCGTTTCTTCGATCTCTTTCAGCTCTCTTTCAACATGCTCAAGGAGCCTTTCGTCCCTCTTTAGTCTTCTTGTCAGCTGGTTGATCTTGGCATCCTTGACATCCTTGGGTTCGTTGCTGATCCTGACATCCCTGATCTGCTCGATCTCACTCTTTGTCTTTTTGATGCCGGCTTTTGCACTTTCTGCTTTCTCCGTCAGGAGATGATGCCTCTTGTCGTATTCCTCGCTTATACCCGAAGCAAGAACCGTCTTAACCTCGGCTTTATTACCCGCCTGTGCCATTTCCATCTCGCCCACGCAGTAATTGGTGCCGCCGATGATGGCACCGCGTTTTCCCTTAAGGATAACCGATTTACCCGCGGATATCGTCGAATTCAGTATGATGTTTGCTTCGACGTTTCCCTTTGCCTTTACTTCGGTAAACTCTATGAAATTTGCATAAATGTTACCGCCGGCAATAAGACGGGCCTTACCGCCGCCCTGCATTCCTTTCTTAAGTACGATATCACCTTCCGCGATGATCGTTGCCGCCTCCACCGCGCCTTCCACGGTGACGGATTTGGTCGCACGTATGAATGTTCCGGTTCTGACATTTCCGTGTATCACAACATC
>CADCPL010000026.1 GCA_902803305.1 uncultured Lachnospiraceae bacterium | reverse complement strand
GAGACTACGGAAGAGGACAGACTTGAGGCACAGAACGCCAGCAAGCCTAAGCCGATAGATAGTGAGATGTAGATAGGGGGAACCGCTTGCGGTGGGACCCTGTCTACACCGCGAGGGCCTATCGCCGCAGGCGATCCTAATGCCCGAGCGTCCTTCGCGAGTGTCCTTGGAGATTATATAGGAATATCCCCGCTTCGTCAACATCCCCTCTCTTTATGTGACCTCAAATTCCACCACTTCCTCGATCCCGTTCATGATCCTGATGATCTCATCGCGGTCACTCGCCGATCTAAACTCCAGATAGCAGCTGATGTAGGAGCCATCTTCCTTTTTTTCCCATTTGATCGAGTTCATTTTTGCATTGTAGCCCTTCAGTTTTTCCTTTAGTTTTTCATAGTCCGCATCGGGATCACCCTTCAATCGGAACGTGGCAGATACAAAGCTCGCATGCCTGTAGACCGGCAGATCACGATGCAGGATAAACTGGATCAATTCAACAAATATCACGCATCCGATACCGACCACGTACATTCCCGCTCCGATCACCATACCGATTCCAATGGTGGCCCATATTCCCGCGGCTGTCGTAAGACCCGATACATTCCCGCGTTTTCCGATGAACACGATACCACCGGAAAAGATACCCATTCCGGCAATTATCCCGGCCGCCACACGCGATACATCAAGACCTACGCCCTGCAGATCCGTCGTCATCAAAATATCATCAAATGCGTGCTTCGATATGATCATCATCAATGCCGATGCCATCGATATCAGTATATGCGTGCGGATCCCCGCAACCTTCAACCGATGCTCTCTTTCATATCCTATCACCGCTCCGGCACATATAGCGAGCAGGATCCGAAACAGGAATACAAGATCTGTTGAATTGATAAGACTTCCCATAATGATCACCCCCTAGTCTTTCTTCAGGAATTTTACAGGTTTTCCTATAATGAACGGGAAAAACCTTCTGATCAGATATATCATAAGCGATGAATACGCCGTGATGATGATTATCACGATCGCATAACATATATATCCTCTTGCCCTTGTCAGGTACTGATTCACATACATGGCTGTCTTGAGGGCAAAAGTAAGCACCGTCTGCGAGTTGTGCGTAGCCATGAAAATGAGCGAGCCGACACCCCAAAAGCAGAACAGCGGTACTCTCGGCAATCCCTTACATATAGATATCATGCCGTAGCTTCCCGAAAGCGCACAGAGGAAGAAGAAGAAAACATTACGGAATGCAAGTGAGCGAAAATCAATTCCGTTGTTGATCCGAAAGAACGCAAAGCATACGGCAAACAGCATAAGTCCGAGGACTATATATGCAAGCCGGTATTTAGCACTGATCCTTCCCTTTTCATCCGTCTCAGGTCTGCTGAAGAAGTCTCCGAGCCTTGTTCCCGCGCTAAGCAGTCTGTGGACATAGTATCCTATGGCGATGAACCCGCACACCAGGACGGGACGGAGTATCACCGTAGCCAGATCATGCATCCTCTCGGCAAATGCTGTCCTGTACTCGATCATTCCCAGGAAATATGCCAGGAGATACACTACCGCATTTGACAGTACCAGAACAGCAATAAAATGCGTATCATTGCGGAGCTTTCTCCTCATGTATATGAACAGCAGCTCTCCGAAATACAGCGCGGGCAGGAACCACAGCACATTCATCCCATAGCATGACAGCACATACCATATGTTAAGAAGGAGCGTCTGAACCGCGATCTCGCCTTTAATCAGAGCTGCCACCACAAATATCAGATAGAAAAATGAAAACCAATAGTACGGGATCATGATCCCCTTAAACCTGTTCTTCGCGATGTCCTTAAAGGATTTTACCTCATCATTTTTTATCGCTCGAAGTATCCCCGACACGATAAAGAACATGGGCATATGAAATGAAAAAATAAACACGCAGAGCGGATGGATATACGGAGAAAAAGTAAATATCGAGTCTCCCTGCAGATGCCCGATAAGAACGAGTATCATGCCGAGACCTTTTGTCATATCAAGATAATCCAGTCTTTTTTTCATATTTTTTCCCAAGTACGAACGGAAACCATCTGTTTATCACTTCGATCACAATAAACGATAATGCAAACACCGTGATGATCACAACCGCAACAAACACATAATGTCTGGCATGCTTGTTGACCGAATCCACAAGCCATGCAAGTCTGATCCCTGCATATAAAATATAATAATTGATATGAACTGCCATGACAATGAGGGAATTCCTTCCGAAATACGTAACAAGCTTTACGGGCGGGAGTGCTTTGCATATCATTATTATCCCGAAGCTTCCCGCAAAAGCGGCTGCAAAATATACCGGAACATTATTAAGTATGATATTGCGAAGATCCGCACAGCCGTTAGGAATAGCAAGTGCAATGTTGATCGCAAGAAGCACGGCGCCCGAAACAAATGCGCCGGTCCGCGAATTAATAAATCCCATGATCTTCGACTCTTTATTGCAGCACCTGTCAAACAG
>CADCPL010000025.1 GCA_902803305.1 uncultured Lachnospiraceae bacterium | reverse complement strand
GACTGCTTCCTGTCCGCCGTTATCCGGATCAGCCTTCACTTCTTTGACAGAAAGGCTGCCGTCCGCAGTGGTAAAGGTCAGGTCTCCCTCTTTTATTGTAACCACCAGGTTGTTTTTTTCTCCCAGGAAAAATCCTTTAAGATGCAGACCGTCCCAATATGTGGTCAGATCATTTATCACCGGGGTATATGTGCTCTCATCCAGAGAGTTTTTCACGTTGGCCAAACCGCCGGTAATGCAGAGGTCCGTAAACCCGCTCTGCAGATTCGCTCCCGCCATAACCCTGGCAGCGCGCTTCTCTGCGCTGTCATTCGGGAATGCAGCTGCCAGCACTGCCAGCTCTCCTGCTACCGCGGGAGTAGCCATGGATGTTCCGCTGTCGTATTTATAGGGAATCTTACCTGCATCTGTGAACCAAAGCTGGCTCAGATCAATCTCCGTAAACGGCAGTTCGGTACAGCATGCCACCAGACGGATCTCGATGTTTTCAAGGTCGAATTTGGCTTTTGTCTTAATACCTTCGGAAAGATCATAGCATTTAGTGTCATATTGATCAGATAGTACCGGCGACGTATCAGGGCGATCCCACCTTCCGTCCTCTGTTTTTACATACACTCTTACAAATTCGTTATTCTTTTTTACATCCTCTGTTGATTTCGCAGTAATCCCGAAGCTGATAAGATCAGCCGAAGAAAGCGGCGCCTTTGGTTTTAAGGTACAAATCGTAGCAAGGTATCCGCCATCAGGCGGATTAGCTTCCACAGTCTCTTTGGTAAGAGTATCCACCTCGTCCAACGGTTTCAGCACTGCATCTCTGATCCGGAGGGAATTGTCGGAAACAGTAAAGGATGCTCCGCATGCCGGATTCACTTCTCTTATAAACCAGGTTCCTTCTCCTGAAAAATTATCTACAGCATTTTCACCGTTTTCATCCTTCATCGGTGGTGAGATCTGAATATCCGAAACTGTTTCAGCCATATCCTGCCAGTAGGTAGACATGATCCCATCTCCGGGCGAAAAAATATGGGTGGTACGTTTGCCGTAGTCAGAAAAACTTGCTCTCTCTCCTTCATTGTTCACGGCTCCTACCATAATGCCGCCGGGCCGGTCTCCAAGGGTAGATGCGGTATGGGCATGGATATCATTGTTCTTCCCCTCGTTGGAAGCCGCGAAGCATGAAACGATGCCCAGTTCCGCCAGTTCGCTTATGGAATACCCCAGAATGATCTCGGAATCTCCTTCCGCTCCCCAGGAGTTGTTCACCGATACCACGTTTACCCCATTCAGCTTGGCTGTTTTGATGTAGTTGTAGCCCTTAACGGTATCCGAGGTCTTGTTAGTCTTACCGACGGTGTGTCTGATAGCCATGATCTTTGCACCGTTGGCAATGCCGCTGACACCGAAATCATTCCAGGCCGCCGCAATGATCCCTGCGCAGTGGGTTCCATGTCCCTGGACATCCATGGGATCCGTGGAGGATGCATCTCCTGCGCTCCAGGCAGCATTGAAGCCGTATTTGCCGCCTCCGAGAGCTAACAGTTCCGGATAATTTTCCCCCTCATTCCACATCACAGGCTCAAGATCCGGATGTTCATAGTCAACACCGCTATCCACCACCGCTACAACAGTATCTCCGGCGTTCACATTGCCTTTAACATTCCATCCGGGCACATCCATACCGCCTGGACCGTTTTCGTATGCATACTGATATCCGGTAAGATCCGCAGTCTTAACCGCAGCATCACCATCCACTGTAGCACTCTCTTCATTCAATACCGGTATTTCTTCATCTTCTTCTATATGTCCGATATAATTGGGCTCAGCACAAATAACTCCCGGATGATCCTTATACATCTCAAGCAGTTCCTGCGTACTGTACCGATCCGACTTAATAAGCTTGATCACGGTGGCTTCGTCCTGTCCGAAGAAACTGTCGGAGTCTGCCTGCGACGGATCTTTCTGCTCAGCCTCAATAGCGGCTGCCGCGTCGCTGACATCCATCAGATCTTCCGCAGTTTCGAACATATCTGCTGCCGCAAAGCTGTCGGATCCGAGTTTATCTGCACTTTTATTATCCTGCACGGAATAAAACTTTGCAGGCTGACACAGGAGCAGGATCTCTCCTTCCTCATATTCTCCGACGATCTCAACGTCGTCGGCTATTGCCGTTTCTTCTCCGAAAACCGGAACACTACTTCCTGTAATTACCGAGAACGCCATTATCCCGGCCACTATCAATGACAGTGTCTTTTTTTTCATAAATCAACCACCTTTCAACAAATATACTTTATATTCCGTTAGCCGATCGTTATCGATAAGGCGAATTAACCGGAATACCCGAAGGTCCTATGTACTCTGAACCACCCAGACCAAGTATGAGAGTAAATATAGGGCTTAAGAAAAGAAGACCAAGCGTGAATCCAAGCCCATGTCCAAATGATTTTGAAAGCTTGTGAGCCACGATTATACCTATCACGCATGATATCAATGATAATACCGCTCCGATGATCGCCAGGGTATCATTACCCTGATCTTGGGACATAGTTGTACAAAAACTTCCGGCTATAAGGGTGACCAGCATTAACCAGAACATCCTTGCTTTCCAGGCGATCTTAAAAAGAACGTAAGTATTGAGGAACGGTATGATGGATTTCCATCCGGCCTCTCCTGCCTTCGTAAAGATCCTCCAGTTTGCAATGACCATGATAATGTACCAAACCAGGGATATAACAACGTATACAGCTAATCCTGCCAAAATAAATTCTAAAAAGTCTTCCATAATCGATCTCTCCTTTTTATTACGTTATTTTTTTATATCATATCCATAGGTTTCACCCTTTGAATTGATCATCGGCGCAAGCTTTTCATATACTTTTTTCGGATCATCCCCATATCCTATGATGGAGCTGCTTGGTATTATACGTCCGGTGCTCAGTCCGCGCATTACCGCACGAGCAAGGCTTTCATTAAGCTTGGCGTCCGCAAGCACTATCTTAACATTATAGCCCGCCTTCTCAAAAGGCTCGATATATCGCTTCTGCATCGCATCCATATCATTGCCTATGGTCTGGATGATCACGTTACAGCCTTTCATATCGCCCTCTGTAAACTCTTTTACTACATTGTTCAATATTTCACGGCTTTCCTGGTGGACCGACTGGGCTGCCGCTCCGCGCGACTCTTTATATTCCGGGAGCATCTCCTTGATCACATCACTGTCAAGATCAAAAGCACAAAGTGCTTCGCTGTCGGGATTGGCGACCCTGGTTGTTTTTCCCGATGCGGGAAGTCCCATCACTATCTCGGCCTTATATTCGTATTTTAAAGGGCCATCATGTTCATAAATCGCCGATCCGTCTTCGTTCACATGATCCTTACGTGCGGAGCCTCTTGAAATGAATTTCCTGTATATTTCCTCTCGAAGCTGTTTCCTTTCAGGTGTATCGATCTTTGATGTATCTCCGTACATCTTTGTGTAATAGGCTGACAGTTTATCAAGTTCCTTGACAACGGGATCGTTCTCAAGTTCTTCAAGCGTCGGATAATCACCCGAATGTATACGCTCATACAGTGCCCTGGCTTCATCGGTATCGACCATCGGATGTTCGGCTGAAACGTCCCATGTGACCACTGTTACATCGTCTGTCCGGGGAGTATCGTAACAGCCTAAATACTCTGCCACCTTCGCCAGAAGATCATGGCAGTTCAGATTGATATGTATAGTTATGTTTTTTTCGGCTGCACCGACCACGCAACATGGAATCATGATCATCATGATCATCGAAACCAGCGCAGCGATTATCTTCTTTTTTTTCATAAAAGTATCTGCTTTCTTATTCTTTGAAAAAACTTATCGCACCCTTAAGCTCATCCGCCGATGAATTCATATTTCCCATACTGGTCGATACATCACTTACATTACCCGCAACAAGATGCGCCGATGCCGATACCTCCTGGTTTGTAGCACTGGTCTCTTCCGATACCGCCGAAAGATCGGATATGGAAGATATGATGGTATTCTTGATCTCGCCCAACCTGCCGGTGATATTTTCCACGGTCTGTATGTTTCCGATGGATGAATTGATCTCTTCGTTGAGCGTATTGAACTCACCCTTTGCCTCATTAAGAAGAGTCTGTTCTTCTTCAATGATCGCTTTGACCGCATCTGCCTGATCCACGCACGTTTTAGACAATCTGCTTATTTCCTCGACGATAACCTTGATCTCATTTGCGGAGTCGCCCGACTGTTCGGCCAGATTCTTGATATTATCGGCGACAACCGAAAAACCTCTGCCTGACTCACCGGCCCTTGCCGCCTCTATGGATGCATTGAGCGCAAGAAGGTTTGTCTGCTCGGCGATCTCCGTGATCAGATTGACCATTTCGGCTATCTTGGTTACCGCATCATTTGTATTGTTAATGCTCTCCGAGATATTCTGTACAGCCGAAACCGATTTTTCGGAACTATTGATGATGTTATTGATACGATCAAGGGCATCTTTGTTGGCTTTTTCCATATTGCCGGAAGATTCTATGAGGATACTGACGGTATTCTGCGCTTCTTCCACGATGTTGCCCATGTCTAAAGCATTTTCGTTGATATCCTGAACGGAATTGGCCATATGTTCGGTTGTCTCGGCAAGACCGTTCATGGCACTTGATATCTGTGTGGTGGAATTGGATGATTCATTTGCAAGATCTGTTGTCGATCCGATAAGCCCGTACAGATCATCCATGGATCCGTAAATCTTTCTGACTATATTCTTAAGTGCATCCGTAAGACTGTTTGTACTGTCTATCAGAATGGTGGTTTCCTTGACCATTGACTGTGCATCCAGTTCGATATTCACATCTCCATCCGACAGTTTCTGAATGTTCTCCGCCGTTGCACTGATAGGATCGGCTATCTTTTTGGCAACAAAGAACGCAAGTGCCGTAAAGATCGCAACAAGAATCGCGCTTATGATCACTATTGTAAGCGCTATCCCTCTCTTTGCCTGTTGAATCTGTGTGGCAGGCTTTCCGGCAAATGCCATACCGGCGACTTTTCCGTCCGAGCCCTTTAGCGGCAGATAATATACATAATAGTCGGTACCACCGATAACAACACTCGTGGAAGAATAATCTTTTCCGGAACTGACTGCCGCCCATACCTCCGCGGAGCTCTCCGTTCCTTCGTTTCTTGTCCCGTCAGCGTTTCGCAGTGATGTCATAAAACGGATATTTTCTTTAAAGAGTGTCAGGTGTATCCCTGTTTTACTGTAGATCGCGTCGATATACTCCTCCGGATTATACTCAATAAACCCGTCAACAAGATCATTGTCATTAACGAGGTCATATTCGTAATACCCTTCCAACCCCTGAGCCGCAACGAGCAATTCTTCAAGTGTGGTCTCTTCAAGCTTGCTTGATATGGTCCTTATTGATGTAATTGCCAGTCCTATGATCGCTACGATCATAGGCACAAGGACCATGGTGATGAGCATAACTCTGAGTGATACTTTTTTTTCTTTCATAACAGCCTCCGTTCTTTGGGTACAGTCTTTTATGCTCCGGATGCTTCAAACTCAAGCACTTCTTCGCTATCATCCGGCAAATCATCCTTTATATCTACCACTTTTCTTATCTTATCGCATATCTGCGCATACATCTGCATAGCGCGATCATGTTCCTGCTCAACGAATACGACATCCTCATTCTTGGATGCATTCTCAAGCTGCAGTGCAAGTTCGGACATTTCATTCGCTCCGATTATCTTCGATGAACTCTTTACGGCATGTATGATGACCGAATATTCTTTCATGTTCTT
Organism: uncultured Lachnospiraceae bacterium; assembly: GCA_902803305.1. Taxonomy (GTDB): domain Bacteria; phylum Bacillota; class Clostridia; order Lachnospirales; family Lachnospiraceae; genus UBA2868. The sequence continues at coordinate 9,682 of CADCPL010000025.1, read as the reverse complement.
TGTATCAAGATACTCGGCAAGATTCCTGCTTCGTACGTCATGATCCCTTACATACTCCGTAAGGACTTCACGATACAGTTCGGGACTTTCCTGACAGAATTTCATACCGGCTGCAGTATCGAATCCTTCTTTTTGAAGAACTGCAATATCATCCTTCGCAGGCTCGGCCTGTGATGTTTCCGTGCCGGGATCCGTATCGGTATTGACCTTATCCTCGGGAAGATATTTGATGAGCATCCGCTCCAGGTCATTTCCTTCCACGGGTTTTGTAAGATAGTCGTTAAATCCTTCGGCGATATATCTTTCGCGGGCGCCTCTTATCGCATCGGCGGTCAGGCATATAACAGGCGTATCCACATTCGGACCGTCAGGTATATCCCTGATGTGTTTCAGCGTCTCGGTACCGTCCATTCCTGGCATACGCTGATCGAGAAGTATCACGTCATATTTGTTCTGCTCGGCCAGGCGGATACCCTCACTTCCGCTTTGACACGTATCTATAGATATCTCGGTCTTTTTCAGAAGATTAATAACGACCATGAGGTTGATCCTTGTGTCATCCACAACAAGGATGCGGGCTTCAGGAGCCCGGAATGATTCGTGATATGAGTATCCTTCATCAATTCCGATACTGTTTATCTTGTATTCTCCGATCGGAGTATCGTCTTCGATCTTCTGCCACAGTTCAAACGAGAATACCGATCCCTCACCGTATCTGCTCGAGACATCAAGCTTGCTGTCCATCAGATCGAGAAGCTTTGTGATTATCGAGATACCCAGACCGGTACCTTCTATATTTCTGTTTCGTACCATGTCAAGCCGTTCAAATGACTCGAACAGCTTCTCCATGTCACCTTCTCTTATACCGATACCTGTGTCCGCCACTTCAACGTACATAAGTACTTTACCGTCCTCGCGCTTCTCCTGTTTCAGTTTCAGCGTAACCGATCCCTCATTAGTATATTTAACGGCATTCGTAAGAAGGTTCAGGATAACCTGGTTGATCCTGACATCATCACCGAACATCTCCTTCGGCAGATCCGGATCCACAATAACATCAAACTCAAGGCCCTTTGCTGCAGCACGTTCCTGTATCGAGTTCGTAAGGTATGTGATGAGCGTAGACAGAGAATACCTGACAGGAACTATCTCCATCTTTCCGTCTTCTATCTTTGAAAAATCAAGTATGCTGTTGATCAGCTGCAGGAGATTTCTTCCGGAATTCCTAATATTGCCGGCATATTCGAGGATACCCTTGTTATCACTCTCCCTCAGTATCATCTCATTCATTCCGAGAATGGCATTTATCGGAGTCCTGATCTCATGAGACATATCCGCTAGGAAACTGCTCTTGGCTTTATTAGCCTCATCCGCGGCAAGCTTTTCAAGGCGGAGCACTTCGGCTTCGTATTCCTGCTTCTGCTTGCTGCTCTTCATCTCCTCCATTTTTCTTGAATATGCCTGCTCATTTTCATGGCTGAAATAATAGAATACAGAGATAAGCGCAAATATGATGATGTAAACGATTATATTTACCATCAGCTGCGCATTGACTTCTTCAAACAGTTCACTGTTGCTTACTACAATGACAGCATACCATTGACCCATGACCGGGCTTACGAACAATGTACTTTCTTCGGATTGTACCACTGTGTTCACGGTACACGTTTTCTTATTATCAAATGTGGACATTATAGCTTTATCAAGTATGATATCTATGCTCTGTCCATTATACATTGCATCCTTGTGAGACACTATTATACCGTCGCCGTCAACGACAAAAGCATATCCTTTTCCGCCGATATCAACGCTTTCGGTCAGTTCCTGAATATGACCCACTATGACATCAAGCGCAACAACACCCGGATTCCCGCCGGATGCTCCGCTTGAGATCATCTTGCATATGGTTATGACTACCGAATGAGTCTGTGCATCCACGTAAGGAGGAACGATGACCACTTCTCCTCCGGCCTTGACCGCCAGTTTGTACCAGTCTCTCTTGGTGGCATCATAATCCTCGGGTGGTTCCCACTGTAATCCATCTATGTATTGTCCGTTGATATATCCGTATAAACCCGTAAAGTTTTCATCAAACTCACGCTTCTGGTTTTGTGTCTGATCAACTATATACCAGGCTACTCTCTCATTGGATTCTCCGTTCTGAACCATGATGTCGACAGTATCGGCAGTAACCTTGAGAGTCGACTGAGCAACCGACAGGTAGTTTTCAAGTTCTGCAGCAGTGGATTCGACCTTGTTTTCTCCGGCCTCATACTGTCCTGTGACCGATACTTTATAGAAGAGCCTTGAGGTATAGATGACTGCGAACACCATAAGTCCAAAGGTGACAACAAGTGTGAGTATAAGGTTGAATTTGTTACGTCTTTCATCTAAGACTGTTCTCTGATTCTTACTGGATTCCCTGTATCTTATAGCGGCGATATACATCACACCGATCAGCAGCATTTCCATAAATATCGAAAGGATCAGGAGAACGATCGCGATAACTCTGAAGGAATCTTCACTCTGCGACATTCCGGGAAGTATCTCTCTCATCCAATTTGCAAGGATATATCCTCCTACGCATCCTCCAACCAGGATGGCTGAGACAACGAACTGGATACGTACTTGGAATCTTATATCTTCCAGAGTTCTTTCCGGTGTTTCTACTCCTCTTTCCGTATAATCCCTTCCGGTTGCCCATGGAATGAATATTGCTATCGCATAATTTATGAATGCGAAAAGATAATACGGATTGGCTAAACTTTCAGAATCGAAATAGCATGAGGATGTCCACATCCCGTATTCCGTCAGCATAAACAACAGCACCGCCAAATGAGCATAAGGTATAGAGGCCCCGCTCTTTTTATTCTTAAACCGGTAGATGACCGATGACATGCAGATACATGCAGTGAAAGTAGTGAGCGAAACCTGCCATATGTTATTGAAGAGGCCTCCATACTGAATGTAGATAATGAACTGAACAATGTTTATCGGTACCGGAATGAGCGCAAGCAGATGGAAGTATCTCCCTATAGCCTGCTTTTGCATATGATACACAAATACCGCAAGAAAGATATAACCTATATTCCATCCAAGGTACGCTATGAACTCGGAAACTTCGGGATAGTCACCCATGACAAGTGTATAAGTCGTCCAGTAATAGTCACTCAGCAGATGCGCAAGAAAAAAACCGCACAGATACAGATACCCTTTTCTCGGCACTACTATATACCTGAAAAGAGTTCCGATCAGTGCGATCAGGATTGCAACGAGCATGCAAACATTCTCCAGAACAATGATGTTCATTTGGTCACCCTATATCATGTAAGATCAAAATCCGAAAAATCAAACGTAGCAAGATAATCCTTCGGTGTTTCAGCCCTTCTTATCATATCAAAGCTCTTGTCGGGATGTACAAGTACTTCGGCGCTTCTGAGCTTTCCGTTGTAGTTATATCCCATCGCAAAACCGTGCGCTCCCGCATCATGGATGAACAGATAATCTCCCTTTTCTATTTTCGGAAGCATCCTGTCGATCGCAAATTTGTCATTATTCTCGCACAGTCCTCCGACGACATCATATTTGTTTGTGCACGGGCTGTCTTCCTTTCCGAGTACGGTAATATGGTGGTAACTTCCGTACATTGCCGGTCTCATAAGATTTACCGCACATGCATCCACACCTATATACTCTTTGTAGATATGCTTCTCGTGTATCGCCTTGGTAACAAGCGCACCGTAAGGACCCATCACAAATCTTCCCATCTCGGTATATATCGCAACATCATCCATACCTGCGGGAACAAGCACTCTCTCGTAGACCTTTCTTACCTCATCACCGATCACGAATATATCATTCGGTTCCTGATCCGGAGTATAGGGGATACCTACGCCACCCGAAAGATTGATGAACGCGATATGCGCACCTGTCTTATTATGAACATCAACAGCAAGCTGAAACAGCTTTTCGGCAAGCATCGGATAATAATCGTTTGTAACGGTATTGCTGACAAGGAACGAGTGTATTCCGATATGCTTTACACCTCTGTCCGTAAGTATCCTGACGGCATCAAACAGCTGCTCGGTCGTCATTCCGTATTTGGCATCCTGCGGATTATCCATGATGCCGTTACTTACCGTGAACACTCCGCCGGGATTATATCTGACGCTCATGGTTTCATTGAGGCCGCAAAGCTTATCAAAATAATCTATATGGGTTATGTCATCAAGATTTATGATAGCTCCGAGCTTCTTGGCAAGTACATAATCCTCTTCCGGCGTTTCATTCGATGAGAACATGATGTCATCACCCGAAAATCCTGCCGCTTTCGAAAGCATCAGTTCTGTAAGGCTTGAACAGTCGACACCGAGACCATGTTCCTTCATCAGTTTGAGTATGAACGGATTGGGTGTTGCCTTTACGGCGAAGTATTCCTTGAATCCCTTGTTCCAAGAGAAAGCCGACTTGATATTATTGATGTTATTGATGATGCCTTCTTCATCATAGACATAAAAAGGTGTCGGGATCTTCTCATCGATCAGCTCTGCTGTCTTTTTGTCGATAAACGGTATTTTTTTCACTTTACTCCTCCTCTTCCACAAAACCTTCGACTCCGCGCTTGGAACCGTCGCTAGTCAGGCTCTCGCTCTTATCATCGGTCTGTGCGATTATATATTGTCCTTTTACTCCTGAACTCTCATTACTCGATCTTTCGGCCACTCCCTCTACGGCTTTGTATTTAAAAGTCCTCTTAGCTCCGCTCCTGGTAGTACCCACAAGCGTCATCTCACCATCCTCAAGTCCGTCCGTATAATTACCCTTTATTTCTTTTGTTGCAAAATCACTTGCCGAGATCCTGTCTTTATAATAGTTGGACTTGGCGGTTCCGGCTCCGTTGGGCTTATCATCGCTCCACTCTCCGTCGTAAATGAACGACCCGATCGACGAGCTTTCCGAATAGTTCGCGCGTATCATGACACCTTTTCCGCTCCGACAATCCTCGTGAAACTCGCCGTAATAATAGTACCCGTTCTCATACAGGGCTATTCCGTATCCCTCGCGCTTTCCGTCCACGTCATGATCACCGGAATAATATGAATTGTCACCAATGACTTCTTCCGAGAACGCAACGTATTCTTCTTCGCGAAGCTTATCCTTCAGACCGTCATAGTCTTCATCTTCAAAAAAGGGCCGAAGTTGTTCAAGCTTCTGGGCACGCGCCTCTTCTTCAGCACGCTTTGCTTCTTCTTCGGCAAGTCTGGCTTCCTCCTCAGCCTTGATCCTTGCACGCTCTTCTTCCACGGCAAAGATCTTGGCATTCATCGATTCATCGCCGGTGTCTTCGAAGCCCTTATGAAGCACTTCGAGCATAGTATCTTCATCGCCGCGTTCCTCATAAATGTTGGCGATCGACCAGTATGCGGTTTTATTGTTCGCATTATATCCGATGGCATTTTGATAACACAAAAGTGCCTCATCGGAATTCCCGTAACCGGATGCCATTGACATATATGCAAGAACAATGGCTGATCTTATCTTCTCATTACCTTCTTCATGTTCGAGTGCTCTTTCATAGCACTCTATAGCTTCCTGGTAACACTCAGCCTCCATATATGCATTCCCCTTATTGATCTGATCGGCCACCTCATTGGCAACCGATCTGTAACTTTCAAAATAGAAAGCCCCAAAAAGGAGAGTCGCAACAAGCACGGCGCCCACAAATATCTTGAGAGCAAGCGCTTCCTTCTTCGTCATTACAGCTCCTCTTTCTAACCTATATTTTCGATCTGCCAGTCGATGGGCTCGATTCCACCTTTTGACAGAAAATCATTTGCTTTGGAAAAATGCCTGCAGCCCATAAATCCTTTGTATGCGGATAACGGACTCGGATGTGCTGCCTTTAACACCAGATGTTTCGGATTATCCAGCATCGCCGCTTTCTTTTGCGCGGCCGATCCCCACAGCATGTATACGATCGGCCGATCCTGCCTGTTAAGCGCTGCGATCGTCGCATCGGTAAACTGCTCCCAGCCTTTGCCCTGATGTGAAAAAGCCTGGTGGGCTCTTACGGTCAGAACGGTGTTAAGAAGCATCACGCCCTGATCCGCCCATTTAACAAGATACCCGTTATCTGGGATATAACATCCGCAATCGTCCTGCAGTTCTTTATAAATATTAACAAGACTCGGCGGGACTTTGGTCCCGGGCTTTACCGAAAAACAGAGGCCATGTGCCTGACCGGGTTCATGATACGGATCCTGTCCGAGGATCAATACCTTGACATTCTCAAGCGGAGTCCTGTCATATGCGGCAAATACGTCCTGCTTGGCGGGATATATCGTATGAGTCCTGTACTCTTCATTTACGAATTTATACAGCTGTGCATAATAGGGTTTGCGAAATTCAGGAGAGAGCGGCCCCAGCCAGTCATTATCTATCACGTCAGTTTCTCCTTACGGATATGCCGCATCCGGCCAGATAATCCTTCAGATCGCATATTTCAAGTTCCTTATAATGAAAAAGTGATGCGGCAAGTGCGGCATCTGCTGCACCGTCCGTCAGAACATCTCTGAAATGCTCCATATTGCCTGCTCCCCCGCTTGCTATTACGGGAATGTGCACAAGCGATGAGATAGTCCTTGTCAGTTCGATATCAAATCCGGCCTTTGTTCCGTCGCAATCCATGCTTGTAAGAAGTATCTCTCCCGCGCCGAGGCTTTCAGCCTTCTGGGCCCACTCCACGGCGTCTATCCCCATATCGACCCTTCCGCCGTTTTTGTATATGTTCCAGCCCGAGCCGTCTTCGCGTCTCTTGGCATCTATAGCAACGACCACGCACTGACTTCCGAACTTGTCTGCTGCATCGGATATGAGTTGCGGATTCATTATCGCCGCGGAATTGACCGAGATCTTATCGGCGCCTTCGCGAAGCAGCCGCTTAAAATCGTCTACGGTTCTGATGCCGCCGCCGACCGTAAACGGGATGAATATCGTCTCCGCTACAGCTCTGACCATGTTCACAACTGTATCCCTGTTATCACTTGATGCCGTTATATCAAGAAATACAAGTTCATCCGCACCGGCCTTATCATATACCGCCGCGATCTCAACAGGGTCACCAGCATCTTTCAGATTTACAAAATTTACGCCTTTAACAACACGACCGTCGTTTACATCAAGGCACGGGATTATCCGCTTCGTATACATTTCGGTACCGCCTATAGCGAAATAAAATTCTTAAGTACTGTCAGCCCGACCGACCCGCTCTTTTCCGGATGGAACTGACATGCAAACACATTACCGCTCTCAACAGAGGCATCTATTCTTGTATTGTATTCGGTAGTTGCTGTGACGCTTGATCTGTCCTGCGCATCAAGATAATATGAATGGACAAAATAGAAATAAGCATTCTCGTTGATGCCGGCAAACAATCTTCCCTTATTCGGGAAACTGACGGAATTCCAACCCATATGAGGTATCTTCTGATACTCACCGACGGGTATCTTTTTGATCTTCCCTTTAAGTATCCCCAGGCCGGCCACGCCGGGAGCTTCTTCACTTGAATCGTACAACAGTTGCAGTCCGAGACATATTCCAAGAAAAGGTTTTCCCGACTCTATACAGTCATTTATGGTCTGAACAAGCCCGTAGCCTTCAAGCCTGTTCATTGCATCACCAAACGCTCCGACACCAGGAAGGATGATCTTATCTGCCTTTTTTATCACCTCCGGATCCCTTGTTATCCCGGGATCTGCGCCCAGGTGGCACAGCGCTTTATAAACACTTCGTATATTTCCTGCATCATAATCGATTATCGCTATCACAGATTGTTCTCCTCAGCCTCTATGACAGCATTATCACTATCATCCGTCATCCCGGCATCCGGTGCAGGTTCTCCCGTGCTGATACTTGCTCCTCCCGCCAGACATTCGTACAATGCCCTTGTGTACTCGGGCGTTCCTTCAAGCTCGATCCATGATCTTGCACGTTCAAGTGTTACACCAAACTGCTCATAGAGTTCGTCATATATTGTCCGCGACATCTTTGAATATTTATCGATTATACCGAGTGTCGCCGCATCTTCGGCATATCTGTCGGACATCTGCACTCCCTGAACAAGCGCATTTAATGCTTCCAGACGAAGTCCCATCTTCATATAATTCTGATAAGAATCATACGGCCTCTTGATACGAAGAAGTGTTACCGTTCTGTCGTAGAGCATCTGATCCGACTCGGTAAGCTTATGCCCGCGCATGTATTCGTATGTTTTCTGATATTCTCCGGTCGAGTAGAACTTCTTGGCCTTTTTCATATCCTGTGAATACGGTATGAAAAATGCCAGGAATGTTATCGCAAGCCCGATGGTAATGCAGAACAGCGCGATCGCAACCACTTTCTTGCGTGGGAGCTTTCGTCCGGGAACCTCAGGTTCTTTTTCTTTCTTTTTCTTTTCTTTCTTCTTTTTCTTTTTGGAGTCTTCTTCTGCTGCTTCTCCGCCTTCTTCGCCGTCAGCAGACTCACCCTTTTTATCTTTCTTTTTCTTTTCTTTTTTCTTCTTTTCTTTCTTTTTCTTTTTACCGCCTTCGGCGCCTTCACCTTCCATCTCGGACAGGATCGCTTCGTTTTCGGCGGCACCTTCCTGCGCGATCTCGACAGCCGTCTGTTCTATTCCGAGAAGGCCGTCATCTTCCGCGCCTTCACCGACTTCCTCGAAAAGTTTTGCAAAAAGTGTTGCAAAGAATCCCGGCTTTTTCTTTTTGATCTCAGATTCATCCGGAATATCAAGAAGGTCCGGATCGATGAGCATCTCTCCATCGCCCGCCGGAAGCTCTTCAACAGTTTCTTCGCCTTCCTCGCCTTTTTTCTTTTTCTTTCCGAAAAGTGAAAATCCTTTTTTCTTTTTCTTCTTTTTCTTGCCCGATCCTTCCTCTTCTTCGATCAGGTTATCGATATTGAACAGATCCTCTTCGGAATCCGATGCGAACAGAGCCTCCGCGGTCTCCGTATTCATATCTACTATTTCGGAGTTCTCATCTTTTTCAAGAAGATTTCCTATATCCGACAGGTCTCCGGAACCGTCATCAAGTGATCCGAGAAGTTCACCGAGGTCGGAATCGTCCAAGTTATCCGAACCTGTTTCTCCTGATTCAGACTCAACCGAGCTTGTAACGTCATCAAGCATCGCAGACAGATCGGTGTCAAATACATCTATTCCGCCAAGGTCAACATCACCGGCCTGTTCATCGGTCGCCTCAGATTCTGCTTCGCCGCTTTCTTCTTCAGCTTCCTCTGTTTTGTTTTCACCGGTTATCTCGCCGAGCGTAGATAACAGATCTGTGATCTCCTGATCGGGAACGGGCGTTGAATCCTCTTCATCCATGGGGATGCTGATCTCTTCAAGAGTTTCGTCATCTCCCATCTTAAGGAAATCGTCAAGGTTTATCTCATTGTCAATTATCTCAGGTTCGCCTGATGGCGTTTCTTCAGCTGCAGGTTCCTCTGAGGTTACTTCTTCAGGTGCGGATTCTTCTGACGGTGCTTCTTCGGCTGCAGGTTCTTCTTCGATAACGGACTCTTCTTCAACGACAGGCGTCGCTTCTATTACAGGTATTTCTTCAAAGACCGGTATATCTTCAAGAGCAGGTGCTTCTTCAAGTGTTGGCTCTTCTTCAAGGGCGGG